>JAITVP010000155.1 GCA_031285725.1 Bacteroidales bacterium | reverse complement strand
GCGATGAAGTGGAGGTGCTCGGCATCGACCCCGGCCAGGTGAAAGAAATACGGGTGCTCGACATGAACGGGAAAGAAGTCCAAAAAACGGAAGGGAGCCGCCGTTTCGCCGTTTCAGGAATCCCCGCCGCCACTTACATCGTCCGTGTCGTTACCTTGGAAAACAAGGCGCATTACCTCAAATTGGTGAAACAGTAGCCCGCTTTTCACTGTAATTCCCCATTTTTCACAAAGGCAGCCAATGGCTGCCTTTTTCCTTTCCGGTCCTGACAAAACCACATCTCTGCCTTCGTCTTACAAACACTTCATGTATGCCATGTCCACTTTATACTATTTTTAATATTCTCCGTTATAATTTTCGTGAAAAAAGCACTATTTACAACATTAGGTTTCCTTTTTCTGGGACTGGGCATTTTGGGTATTTTCTTGCCAGTGCTGCCAACCACGCCGTTCCTGTTGCTCACCGCCATCTTGTTCGCCAAAAGTTCCGACCGATGGTACCAAAAACTGATCACCCATCCGACATTAGGCTCATACATCCTCAACTTCCGGGAACACCGCAGCATCCCGCTGAAAGTCAAAATCACCACCATCTCCCTGCTCTGGATCACAATTGGATGCAGTGCCCTCTTCGCCGTTTCCCAATTGTGGCTGAGGATTTTGTTATTAGGCATCGCTCTCGGAGTGAGTGTCCATGTTGCGTCATTTAAAACGGAGAAGTAGTTATTAATTAATGGACGGGGTTCATAATTTCTATTTTAACCACTTCCGATTGGGATCCGATCCTGTATTTCGGGCCCCAAGCGGCCAAACCGGAGGAAACATAGATGTCGGTGTTGTCGATTTTCTCGTATCCGTAAGCGACCTCCCACATCAAATGGATCAGTGCGGTCAGGGGGAAAATCTGACCATCGTGGGTGTGTCCACTTAGCAGTAAATCGGCACCCGCTTTCGCCACAGCCTGCAAATCGGCGGGTTGGTGATCTAAAACGATGACATATTTATCCTTATCAATGTTTTTTAACAAATCTTCGACCGTCGCCCGGTGCGAATTGGTGCGGTCGTCACGACCTATCACAACAACGGAACTGTCGGAACCGACATAGCGAATTTCATCACGCAGTGGCACAAAACCCACCTTACGGGTAAACTCGGAACTTTCTTCAATACCTGAGTGATATTCATGATTTCCGAACGACACATACGTACCGTACCTCGCCTGTATCTGTTGCAATATTTTGTCAAAGCCCTGTTGTGTCCAAGCGGTAGGATCGCCGTCCGTGAAATCGCCGCCAATCAACACCAAATCGTACTTTTGCGCATTGATCATATCGACATATTTCTGAAGTTGCTTAGGATTGGTCAAACTATTGAGGTGCGAATCACTGAAAAAGATGACGTTGAGTTGTTTATCTTTCCCTAACGATTTGGTGGTTGTGATGTTGAGTTGTTCCATCACCGGACGGTTGAATTTCCGGTTGCCCTGCCATAAAATCAGTACTAAAGCCAGTGAGGATACGGCAAAACAAATCCGTTTGACCAAGATATAGTGGCCGGTCACGACTTTCGGGAAGATATGAAACCAGTGGTTCAGCAGGCGTAACAGGTCGAAAAAGAGGAAAAACAGGGCGGCATAAACCAACAGAATCATCCACGTGCTACTGATGGTTTGTAACATTCCTGACCATTCCGGAGAGAGCGTGCCGCGAATCATCATCGAAACCGGCATGGCCAGCGCCAACAAGATTACTGGTATAATATAAGGGATTTTGAATGATGACGGCAGCGAAAGCGCCTGCCAGCAGCGTACGCCCACGTAACTGTTGAGAGTGATCCAAAAAATAAAAACAAATAGAAAGAACATAATTCGATATAAAATAGGCATGTTTGAGTTAAAATTATCTTTTTTTAATGGAAATATTGGTGTAAATGGGATAATGGTCGGAAACGGTCAGTTCATCGTAAATAGTGTGTCCGTAAGAATTGAACTTGCGGTTGTGCAAAATATAGTCAATCCGGTAGTTGGGGAACGCATCGCCATGGTAAGTCACGCCCTTGCCTTTCCCGCTCACTCGGAAAGTGTCTTTCAGGCGGCCGCTGATGGTTTTGTAACTGTAGGATACGGGGGTATCGTTAAAATCACCACAAACGATTGTGGGATAGCGACATTCGTTGATGTGCATCCGGATTGCCTCGGCCTGCAATGCCCTCTCTTTGAACGCCACTCCCATTTTCGTGGAAATACGCAATGCTTTTTTATTGAAATCAGGATCATTCAGGTCGTTGTTCTTGATCTTTTTCCCGATTTCCTGATCAACCTGATCCATTTTAAATGACTCAAGATGAATGGAATAGATTCGTATTGTATCGTTCTTGTACTTGATATCGACAAACATGGCTCCATTGGTCGTATTGCTATCGGCAAAAGTGATGTGGTCGCTGTGCACGATCTTGTATTTGCTGAAAATGGCCAGACCATAATGGTATTTGTTTTTCGACGAAACCGGAAAATAGGAGGCGTAAAGCATTTTCTTCTCCTTGGGTGTTTTTCTGTCGAGGCGCATAGCGGAGAAAACAGAGTCGGTGGTGTTGAAATCCAGGCTCCCGCCGGCATCATAAAAAAACTCCTGAAAACAGATAATATCGGGTGATATTTCCCTGATAACTTGCAGTATATCATCCCGTTCTCGTTCCCGTTTTTTTTTATCGCCAGTGTTATAAAGTCCGAAAAGCTGCGCATTGTAACTCATCACCTTCACGCAGTTGTCGCAAACTTGTGGAGTATCCATGCCGCTGAATTGGAAAGTTCGATCTATATTATTGACATTGAGTAAAATAATAAGCAATGAAATCAATGAGTATCGATATCGGATGAAGATCCAAAAAACAACGAAAACGAAATTGGCAATGATCAGGTAGGGGAATGCCAATCCGCAATAGGTAATCAAGATGGATGTTTTAGGTGAGATAAATTGTGCCAAGAAAGCGAATAACAGTGCAATAGCGACTGTGACGTTAAGCATAAGCATGATGAATATGAGCAATCTTCCGATGAGAGAGCGCTCGTTTTTTTTGGTCATCTTTAACTATTTTTTACTGTAATTGAAAAGAAAATCTTTCTCGTTTTTAGACAATGCATCGTAACCGTTCTTTGATATCTTGTCCAGTATCTCATCTATTTTTTGTTGTTCTTGATTCTTCTGAGCGTTATACTCCTCATCGGTCATCGGTCGCCACCGGGCATCGTGGGGAGCGGACGTTTTCTGTTTCTCTCTCTTTTTTTTATTCTTAAAATTGACCTTTCTCCGACTTCCGGAATGGTAACCTCGGTAATAAAATTGTGAGAGAAAACCGTAGAGTGCACCACCCAGATGGGCAATGTGTCCTCCAGCATTGCCCTGTTCAATACCGAAAAGGTCAATGACAATGAAGATGAGCATGATCCAGTAGAGCTTAATCCGCCCAATGAGGATTAAATTCAACTCGTAATTAGGACGGTATGCGGTGATGGCCGCCATGATCGCCATGATGCTGCCCGACGCACCCAATGCATACGAGAGCGGCAACACAGCTGCGAAAACGGGGAACACGTTGTAAGCGGTCATGTAAATCAAATTTCCGACAATTCCGCCAGCGAAGTAAGTGATGAGCAGTTTGCGGTTGTCCAAAAACTGAATGAAAATCCGACCGACCACATAAAGCATCAGCATATTCATGGCTAAATGCCAGAGATTGGCGTGCAAAAAGAGCGAGGTGACTAACGACCAAGGCTGACGCAGCCATTGCGAGAAAGAGGCCGGACACTCCAGCATCTTCAACATTTTGGGAAGGATCACTTCCGCGTAATCAGCCTGCATCAAAAATCCGAAAAGAGTAAACAACCCCTCCAGAATCCAGATGGCAAGATGCACTGACACATTGATGACAATAAGCCTGTTTAACGTTGATTGAGACGTGATAAAGTTCCTGAGATTCTCTCCAAAAGCGGGACGGCGTTGGGATGAAAAAGGATTTTGTCCGTAATACATGAACTTGTTTTTAAATGTTTTGCCTTTGATAATCGCTTATCAAAACTTTTAAAACGGGCGAAATGTTCAAAAATCGGGGAACATCGTCATAGAAAACTACGAATATGCGTTTTTATTGCGGTCGTGTTTTTTCCAATACAAGATCATGAAGATGCCGAAAATCATACCTCCGAGGTGGGCGAAATGCGCCACGCCGTCATTGCTGCCTAAAGCGCCGAGAATGAGTTCCAGCAAACCGTAAATAATGACAAACCATTTGGCTTTGATGGGAATAAGAAAATAGAGGTAGATCTCGCTGTTGGGAAAAAGCATCCCGAACGCCAGTAGTAAACCGAACACTGATCCCGATGCGCCCACCACGTTGAAATGGTTTAAATAGCTACCTTTCAGAGCAATCATGTTACTGGTCATCGCCGTGATTTCACTCGGATTTTGCAGGGCATATTGATACAAACTTTGGAAGTTATAAGTCAACAGTTCATTGGTGTTGGTTTCCACCAAGTATTTCAGCGATTCCAAGGAAGGTTGGTTGATGAACCCGTTCATCAGCTCCATAGTGGAATGAATTTGGATGGCGATGATGATATAGTGGACGAGTCCTGCGCCGATGCCGGTCACGAAATAGTAGCAGAGAAATCGTTTGCTTCCCCAGTATCTTTCCAGTACACTTCCGAACATCCATACAGCTAACATATTGAAAAACAAATGATTAAAATCACCATGCATGAACATGTAGGTGATTAACTGCCATGGGCGAAAATCCGATGCCGTGATGTAGTGCAATCCGAAAATCTTGTACAAGTCAATGTTGTTGTCCAATAAGATCGTGGCCACATAGAATAATGCGTTTATAATCAGAAGATTTAAAATCACTGGAGGTGCAAATCCCCGGTCGTTAACTCGTATCATACTGCTCATGGGCATTCTTTTTTAAGGGATGCAAAAATAGAGAAAAAAAGGAGATGGGAAAAAGCCTTTATGAGCCGAAATGGTGCAGAAGAACGATTCTTCCTCCCTTTTCTTTATCTTTGCCCCTCAAATCACTTGAACCATGGAAAAAACAACTTTATCACTCGGCAGCAACATTGGCGATCGGGAACATTACTTGCAACAGGCCAGGGCGTTGATCGGAGTGCGGGTCGGTAGGATCGAACGCGCCTCCTCCGTGCGGGAAACCGACGCTTGGGGCTTCGATGCCGAGCCGTTTCTGAACCAAGTGATCGTTGTAAACACTAATCTCGCACCGTTTTCCCTCCTCGAAACATTGCAAACCATCGAACAGGAATTGGGACGAACCCAAAAAACAAGCTATGAAAACAACCAACCCATCTACCATGACCGCACCATTGACATCGATATTCTCTACTATGGAGATCAGCAAATCAGTACCGAAACCCTAACCATCCCCCACCTGCGACTGGCGGAACGGACGTTTTTCAAAGAAATGTTGACAGAGATTCAATGATTCATTGAGTTATTGAATCATTTTTTTTTAAAACCGGATTAGTGTTGCTCCTGATGAGTAGCCACCGCCGAACACCGTAATCCCCACCAAATTACCTTTCTGGAACGTCTTCTCGTGCTCCATCATCACGAGGAATGCACTGGCAGAACCGGTGTTGCCGTAGTTGCGGATATTGTTCAATGACTTACTTTCGGGGAAATCCAAGTTCTTCAGCACATTGCTTATGATGCGCATATTGGCTTGATGGGCAATAATATAGTCCAACTCAGCCAACTCCACATTGCTTTTGGCAGTCACTTCATTGACAGCATCGATCATGTAGCGGGTGGCGTTGGCGAAAACGTCTTTCCCGTTGGGCATCTCTAACTTTCCCTCTTTAGGGGCGAGACATACTCCTTCAGGTCCTTTCCCAATGTGTCCCAATCCGTGGGAGATCACATTTAGGATTTCAGGATCGTTTTCCGTCACTTTTTCTTTGGAGATAAACATGGCAATAGCTGCATCACCCCATAAATGCCCGCTGTTGGGATCGCTTTCGTCATTATAATAGGAATTGTTTTCCGAACAGACGATCAATGCCTTGCTCGCCTTATTGGCGGCAAAGTAGCCCTCCACGATCTCAATTGCATTCACGCAAGAGGAACAGGCAGAGGAAATCATCACGGAAACGGCGTTCGGAATGTTAAAATCCCGTTGGACGGTGTGTGCCAGTGTGCCCACGGTATCCTGCGGTGTGTAGCCCGCACTGATGATCAAATCAACCTCCTCGATGGGATAGGGAAGCTTTTCGGCAGCCCGGGTCACCGCCTTGCGCCCCATGGTGAATGAGTTTTCGCCCTCCGCTACCTTCGTGCGCGTCTCAATTCCCGTACGCTGGAAAATCCAATCACTGGAAAGTCCGTTCACTTCCAAGAAATAGTCATTGTGAATCCGGATAGGAGGAATATAATATCCTGTGGCATTGATGTGCATAGTTGTTAATGTTTGATTGATAAGTTATAAGTTGGTACGTGGACAAATTACATTAGTTCACTTGTTTACTTCTTTTCCGCTATTCAAAAGCCCATATAAAATAGTCAGCGTTTTTCGTTTCAGGCTTCCGTTTTTGTCGGAGCCGGGTTCATCGAAAACACCGCGGATATAGGGCACGTCAATACCGCGGATCACGAAGTGGGTGAAAATGGACACTTGGTCAATATTGTTGAAAAAAAAGACTTTCTTGTCGCAACCTTCTTGCAGGATGGCTTTGAGCAGGTTGATTTCGATCCGTTCCAATTTACGGCGGCAACGTTCCACACGGATCACGTCTTTAAAAAAATCCGCACCCAGTGAGCCGTTGCGTTGCACCACTTCCCGCACCACGTTCATCCGGGTTACCACGTAAGCGACAAATTTGTCGACCGGTTCCAGCTCCAGTTTCGCCGCCCCTTCGATGGCGTTGATTACACAAGCCAATTCCTCCTCGATGATGGCGTCCAAAATCTCGTTCTTATTTTTAAAATAAATGTACAACGTCCGACGACTCTTCCCCGAAGTAGCGGAAATATCGTGCATGGTGGTGTTTTTCATGCCGTTCTTCCCGAAAAGCTCCTTTGCCGTATTGATAATAGCCTGTCTTGTTTTATTCATTTTGCACACTTTTCATAAAAACGTGCAAATATATAGTTCTTTAGAAAAAAATCAATAGGATTGGAAATATTTTTTCTTATTGATTGTCAGCGGAATATGTGTATGTGGTTTTATATTACCTCTAAATATCTCGCGAGAAATGCACAAAATTTTATTTTTTGTGCATTTCTCACCTCTCCACTCTCACCTCTCCGGTTGTGCCGTTCACAGAGATCATATCCCCGGTTTTAATTTGAACTGTTGCACCGCGGGCATTGGAAACCAACGGCAAGGCATACTCTCGCGCCACAACCGCACCGTGCGACAACACCGACCCCACTTCCGTTACCAAAGCTTCGATTTTACAGTAATAGGGCGACCAACCAATGTCGGTGAACGAGGCCACCATGATCTCGCCTTTTTGCAGCTGGTTAGCGTCATCGATGGTTTTCACCACCCGTGCCCGGCCTCTCGCCTTACCCCGGCTGATCGGCGTGCCTTGCAAGACGAATGAATCATCCCCGCTATGCAGTTCAATCACAATGGGTTCCGGTTTTCCATAATAGACATCGTCGAAAATAAGTTCTTTCTGTTCCTCATACACTCGCTTTCGCTGTAACGCCTTTTTTACCAAGGCATTATCGCTATCATTGACCAATTTCCCGATCTCGTCGTGTTGCAAGAAAAAGATCAGGGAGGGATCTTGCCAGATGTTCTCTTTCACCATCAAATCGGCCAAATGCCGATAAGCCCATTTCAACTGATCGCAAACCTTCACGATGGAGGATTTCGAGGACTCGCGGTTGACCACCCCACCGCGCGATTGTCCGATCAAATAGCGCAAAATCCAGCGTTTGAATCCTTTGTAATTTTCATCAATATAACTATACGGATTGTAACCGTCTGTGTTCTTTTCCGGTTCCACTCCCTTGGAGGCAAGTACGGTACGCAGATAAGCCCCAAAACCGCTGTCGTCGTCTTTCCATCCTTGCGATGACATTTCCACCTCCCGGATAGCGCGGTGTCCGTGTTTACACATGAACTCCATGTAAGCAGCATGACCTTGCCCATTACTTTCCCGCAAATAATCCAAAATCCCCTCGTTTGTTTTTTCTTCAATATCCGGATTTTCTTGCAGTAACGTTCTAGCGATTTTCCGTAACGAGCGGAGGATGTCCACGCTTTCAATCCCATCGATATGCTCGAGCGATTCGGCAATGATGGACTTCACTTTCTCTTTATCGTCTATGTCCATCGAGAGGATGACGTTCAGTGCGCCGCTCATCGCTCCAGAGTGCGCCGAGGTGACGTAATGGTGCAGAAACGAGATATCCACATCGTCCAAACTGTTGTCAATGATTTGATATTGCTCAGTCGCATTTTGCACATGGGGAATGGCAAATTGGGAAGCCATCTTTTTCAATTTCTTCCTCGCCCGGTTTCGGGAAAGGACGAAATTAAGATATTTCAAACCGTTAATGGCCGCCTGCAACGAGGATACTTTTTTCTTCTCATTTAACGTGGGTTTCGCATCGTCGTTTAACACCCGTCCGCAAATGCTCAGTTCAATGGAGGCAGAATTGGTGCCGATCACATATTCCGTTAATCTATAGATGGTTGACAAGTTCAAAAACAGATGGTTTCCGATACTGAAAGCGCTATGCATGGGTGGAACATCCTCCATACTTTTGATAGCACCGGCGGCATGCAACATTTTCCGCAATCCCCAATCAATGGCGTAAACCGTAGTGGAGATGGTCAGCGGGGTCACGGCACCCGGCATCATCTCCCGGATATTACAAGTGGTAACAGTCTGTCCGGTGAAATCCCAATCGGGATCCAGCTCAAACGGGTCAGGTTCGTCCAACGCCGTGATCGGTCGGGCTTGCAGCCAGTAGAGTTCTCCGTTCTTGTCGATCGCCCATTCGGTATCCAACGGTATCCCGAAATAATCTCCGGCGTGCATCGAATCTTGACAAATCGTTTTTAACTCCGGTAATGAAAGCATCATTGGCAAGCCATTTAATGCTAATGTATCATTCTGAATATCGGCGTGTTTCACTTCGTAACGGGTAGCCTCGCTCTGTCCCGAAACCAACGCCTCACCCAACCCTTCCACACTCTCCACTAACATCTCGTCCTTTTTCCCCGACGGATGAACCGTGAAACAAACACCGGCCTTGTCGGCATCCACCATCTGTTGGATTACCAACGCCATTTCGGTACTTTTCGCCTGGTTGAAATATTGCGAATACGTCATCGCATCGGGATTATCCAATGATGACAGACAACCAATCACCGCTTTTTTAAAAGACTCCGAATCTTCCACATTCAGAAACGTGCGGTATTGCCCGGCATTGGAAAACTCCACGCCATCCTCCTTGTTGGCCGATGAACGCACGGCAACCTTACCCAAGTGGTTCTCAATATAATATTTAGTCAAATTTTCGATATCCTCTTCTTTCTGAATATCGGTCACTACAAAACCGGGAGCAATCCGCAACCCTGATTTCGCCATCAGGTGCAGCCCCTTCGCCTTGCCCCCCACCCGCTCCAAATGTCCCGCAGGAATTTCTGAAAGGTTATATATTTCCATAAGTTATAAATTTAACGTCCTCTTCTCCACCGCTTCTCTTCCCTATTAAATCCCACCTCAATGATTCCGCGGCCTTTCACGCCGTTGAGTGTGATTTCGCCAATGCCTTCGTATATGGTGTAATCGCCGTTATCGAATGGAAATAGCACTTCTATCTCTTTGACACAGTGCATAGTAAACCCCCTATCATCCTCTAATTTGATATTGCAATCTAATATTTTCGGTACCCCAACCTTCATGACCAACTCGTCCATCGGGGTGGCAGAATCAATGCAAACATACTTCCCATTTTGCTCCATATAGCCGCTTTGCAGTTCATATACGGCAGGGTATCTCACCATGTTCACGTTGATAATCGCTCCGGTTTCCAGCAAACCGGTCAGCCAGATATGGCGGTCCATGTAGTTCCATTCCCGTTTTCCGAACGAGTGGTCGCGCATGGCCCGCGAGTTGATCTCCACCGTTTCGCCGTCAATCAGCAGTTTTCCTTTCACGGTGCCCGCCTGTTCATAATGCACTTGATGATTCTCAATCACACTCCTTTTAAACTCCATATTCCATTTCTCTTTGGCCAATGCCCGGGCTACCGGTGCCGTGGCGGAATGACGGGAAAATTCAAAGATTGGAGCACTGGAAGTGAAAATGCCTTCAAAATCAGCATGATGCTCCAAACCATCATCACCAATCTGGATCATCGGACCGGAAAATTTAAAACGCCATGACTTGCCAACTTCCAAACACTCCACTTCGGCTTTGGAAAACTCGGTTGCTAACTGATCTCGGTTGTAATAAGATTTAGCGTTTTTGTCATGAAAAACAAACCACAACTCTTCCCGGTCTTGGCGTTTCGCCCACCGGAACAATAAGCTTTGCCCTTTCTGATCATGTACTGAAAAATAGTAGCTGTTGTTTGGATGATTCGTTTCCCCATCGGGAATTTCGTACTTTTCAGCATACTCCACATCGAATGGATAGCTGGCCTTACGCTTTTCCACTTGATTGGAAATGATTGCGTACTTGATTCTTTCTTTTAGTTTCATACTGGAAGAGGATTAATGGTTCATAAAGTTGATGTGTTGACGAGCTATAGTGATAAGGCTTTTTCAACTTGTTCACTCATCACTCAAAACGGCGGCAAAGATACGAAATATCTATTAAGTTTTATTAACGTTTGCAACTCTCTATCATATAAGTAGAATAAAAATTGAAATAAATGAATATTTAACTTTTTTAACATATCATTGAAAACAAATACGAAAATGCCTGTCTCATACATAAATACTATCCATAAGGAATTCATCCGTTTTATTCGTCAAATCCATGTTGCCATTGTTTTACCTACTTCTCAACTTTTTCCTATATTTGCAGCCTTTCCAAAAAGAAAATTTTCTTATTGCAAAATACTTAAAATCAATAAAATAAAATAAAAAAATGAAAAACAGAAACTATGCAATTATGATCTTTTTGTCATTGTTCGTTGCTTCTTGTGGCAACAAAGCACCCCACAATCCCAACCTGGCTTCAGGAATTAACAAGGAAAATATGGATTTGTCGGTGAATCCGGCAAATGATTTTTATCAATACGCTTGTGGAGGATGGATGAAAAACAATCCGTTGAAACCCGAATATTCGCGTTTCGGATCGTTCGACCAGTTGGCGGAAAACAACAGGGAACAGTTGCACGAATTGATTTCCGGTATTGCGACGCAAGGACATGAACAAGGAACGATCAAGCAAAAAATTGGTGATTTTTACAATCTGGGCATGGATACAAAAGCGATAGAGGAGCAAGGAAACGCCCCCATCCAAGAGGCATTGACCGCCATCGCTGACATGAAGGACAAAAAAGAGTTGACGGGGAAATTGGTGGAGATGGCGTTGACGGGCAGCTATCCGCTGATCGCTCTTTTCGGCGAAGCAGATCCCGATGACAGCCGGATGACGATGCCATGGTTCTACCAAAACGGACTGAGTATCGGAGACCGCGACTACTACTTGGAAAGCGACATGGCAAACGTGCGGGAAGCCTATGTGAAGATGTTGGACAAAATGCTCCAAATTTCCGGCTACTCCAAAATCGCAAAATTTGAAGGCAAGGAAAATCAAGTGGCTAATCAGATTTTGGCTTTCGAAACAGAACTAGCTAAAATATTCATGGATAAAGAATTGACCCGCGATCCGCAACGTATGAATAACAAAATGAGCATCGACGCAGTACAACAAATATTGCCAATTCTTGATGTTAAAGCCTACATGACTGGTTTGGGATTAGGCCACATCGAAACGGTCAACGTGGCTACGTTGGATTATTTCAAATTGTTGAATAGCGTGTTGGAAGTGGTTGATTTTAACGTTTTAAAAGCGTTTTTGGCTTGGGAAACAATTAACAATGCGTCTTCGTTTTTGAGCGATGATTTCGTGAACACATCGTTTGACTTTTACGGCCGGATACTTTCGGGCAAAG
>JAITVP010000176.1 GCA_031285725.1 Bacteroidales bacterium | reverse complement strand
CCTTACTTTGAAAAACAAAAGCCAGTATGTGAACGATCCGGTTGTTAAATGTGGCTATTATCCGGGAAAACATACCTTAAAATATGTTAATCAGGTGATGGTGCGGTATGAAGGATATGCGCAATTGGCAAGATTGGAATGATATTGTATTCCCATCTAATTTTACGATTAAATGACTCCCGCGCCACAATGTTGTTGATGATCTTTGTGATAATCCTTACGAACCTGTTTTTCTTCCTTATTTTTCATAATATCCAAATCTTCTCATATACAGCTCATTGCTCCGCCAATCTTTCAATACTTTAACGGATAAATCCAGATAGACGTGTTTCTCCAAGAAATCTTCTATCGCCAGTCGAGATTCTGTGCCCAGTCTTTTAATGGCCTTTCCTTTGTGTCCTAAGATGATAGCTTTCTGCGATTCGCGTTCCACGTAGAGCATTGCCCCGATCCGGATGATGTCTTCTTCCTCTTTGAAACTCTCCACCACCACCTCCACGCTGTACGGAAGTTCTTTTTTGTAGAGCAACAGCACTTTCTCGCGGATCATCTCCGAAACGAAGAAACGAGTTGGACGGTCAGTGAGGTCGTCTTTGGGAAAATAGGGAGGGGAAGAGGGTAGCTTTTCGATGATCTTTAACAATAATTCATTCAGATTCAACCGTTGGAGAGCGGAAATTAACACACTCTCGGCTTGTGGCAACACCTCCTTCCAATGGTGCAACGTCAAAGCGACTTGTTCTTCGGTGGATTTATCTACCTTATTAATAACCAAAATGATAGGAATATCAATCTTGGTAATACGCTCCATGATTTCGGGATTGTATTTCGTTTCACCGGGTTCGACCAAATAGAGAATGACATCAGCATCCTTCAATCCTTCTTCCACAAAGCGCATCATCATCTCTTGCATTTTGTAGGCGGGTGTCAAAATTCCGGGCAGGTCGGAATAGACGATCTGGAAATCCTTGCCATTGACGATCCCTTTGATGCGGTGCCGCGTGGTTTGCGCTTTCGACGTGATGATCGACAGGTTTTCGCCCACTAACGCATTCATCAATGTGCTTTTTCCAACATTCGGATTGCCAATGATGTTTACAAATCCGGCTTTGTGTATGGTTTCGCTCATAGCTTTTTATTTACTTTTCCTTCTTTTAACAAATATTCTTCCTTACTTTCGGGACAAATGGCGATTCCGTCCACATTAAATTTCAGTTTATGACCGTATTCACTCATCCAACCGGTCTGGCGGGCGGGGTTTCCAACCACCAGTGCATAATCCGGCACATCACGGGTGATCACCGCCCCGGCTCCGATGAACGCATACCGCCCGATCGTGTGTCCACAAATAACGGTGGCGTTTGCTCCAATCGTTGCCCCTTTCCTCACCAACGTTTTTAGATATTGATCTTTACGACTAATGACACTCCGCGGGTTGATCACATTGGTAAATACCATGGACGGTCCCAAAAACACATCATCCTCACAAATCACGCCGGTGTAAATGGAGACGTTGTTTTGCACTTTCACATGATCTCCCAAAACAACCTCCGGAGAAACCACCACATTTTGCCCCAGATTGCAGTTTTTGCCGATTTTGCAACGGGACATGATGTGCGAAAAATGCCAAATCTTGGTATTTTCTCCAATTTCGATATTTTCATCGATAATAGCGGTAGGATGGGCGAAAAAAATAGGCATGGTAGAGATGGTATTTGTATTTTTACATTGATCACACTAAATTTTCCAACAATCGTTTCACAATATACTCCGCCTGCTCCTCCTCCATTTCCGAGTGCATTGGCAAAGAGATCACACAGTCGCAGAGCGCTTCCGTAACCGGAAAATCGCCTTTTCGTCCACCCAAATCTGCGAAAGCCTTTTGCAGATGGAGTGGTACGGGGTAATAGATCATGACGGGAATGCCCGCCTCGTTCATTTTTTTGATCAGTTCGTCACGGTTCACATCCTTGATTCTCAAGGTGTATTGGTGGAAAACGTGCGTGGTGCACACCTCGATCACCGGCGTGGTGATGTTGGGGTGGTTAGCGAATGCGCGGTTGTAATATTCGGCGGTTTGGTGTCGGGCGGCGTTGTATTCATCCAAGTGTTTCAGCTTGACATCCAACACGGCGGCTTGAATTGAGTCTAACCGCGAGTTCACCCCAATCATCTCGTGGTAATAGCGCACGAACATACCGTGGTTCACGATGCCCCGCATTTTTTTGGCCAGCCGGTCGTCATTTGTGAAAATTGCCCCGCCATCTCCGTAGCAGCCCAGGTTCTTGGAAGGGAAAAAAGAGGTGCAACCGATGTGTCCGATCGTGCCGGCCTTTTGAGTTTTTCCATTCTTGAATGTGTATTCCGCCCCGATCGCTTGGCAGGCGTCTTCGATCACAAAAAGATTATGTTTTTCAGCGATTTTCATAATTTTCTCCATGTCGCAGCATTGCCCGAAAAGATGAACCGGCACGATAGCCTTCGTCTTCGGCGTGATTGCCGGCTCAATCAGGTCGACGTTGAGATTGAACGTGTCGGGTTCCACATCCACGAAAACTGTTTTCAGTTTTAGCAACGCCACCACTTCGGCGGTTGCGATGAAGGTGAACGGCGTGGTGATGATCTCGTCGCCGGGTTGGAGGTTGATGGCCATGAGAGCCACTTGCAGAGCATCAGTGCCGTTACCGCAAGAGATCACATGCTTCACTGATAAATATTTTTCCAAATTCTCTTGAAAAGACTTTACAGCCGAACCGTTGATGAATGCTGCGGAATTGAGAATTTCTGCGATACATTGGTCAATTTCTGGTTTGATTTTTTGATATTGACTCTTCAAGTCAACCATTTGGATAGGTTTCATACGTTTGTTTTTTGAAGAACAAAAATAGTGAAAAAATGTATCTTTGCCAGCCCAAACAGCCGCTTATGAAGAAGCTTTTTACAAATCCTATAACTATCAATGGAATAGTCTATCTGGTTTCCGATTTCCATTTCGGCTCCCCGGATGCGGAAAGCAGTAAGCATCGGGAAGAGAGAGTGATCGCTTGGTTGGAGCAAATTAGCAAAGATGCTACCCATCTTTTTTTGTTAGGCGATGTTTTCGATTTTTGGTTTGAATACAAAGATGTTGTTCCCCGCGGCTATTTTAACTTCTTCGCACAATTGGACAAATTGCGCCGGAAAAAGGTGGAAATTTACTATTTTACCGGCAATCACGATATGTGGGTACAAGACTATTTCACTGCCGAGTTAGGGATACAAGTTTTTCGTACGCAACAGGCTTTCCTGATCAACGGGAACAAATGTCTCATTGCCCACGGCGACGGGCTGGGGCCGAAAGACCATGGATACAAATTTATCAAACGGGTGTTCGCTTTCCGTCCTAACATCAAGCTGTATGGGGCATTGCATCCCCGGATTGCGTTTGGTTTGGCCCGGTTCTTCTCTCGCAAAAGCCGTGCCATGACCTCTGCCGCCGAAGTAAAATATAGGGGCGATGAGAAGGAGATGCTGGTGCAATATGCCCTCTCCGTCCTCCAACAAGAACATATTGATTATTTTATTTATGGACACCGTCATTTGCCAATAGAGAAGCAGTTAAATGAAAACTCCCGATACCTTAATACCGGTGACTGGCTGATGTGCGAAACATATGTGAGGCTGGAGGAGAAGGCGGAGTTGTTTGGAATTAAAAATTAGAATATCCAGAATATTATCAACTCATGCTACGCAACCTTACCATAGAATCGTAGCCAATATTATCTTTGCAGTTCTCCCGTTCCTCTCTTTTTCGTATTTTTGCCTCTCATTTTTAACAATAAAATACCCGATACATTATGGAATTATTAGATCAAATCAAAGAAAAAGCGAAATTAGCGAAGAAACGGATTGTGTTGCCGGAAGGCGAGGAGGAGCGTACCATCAAGGCGGCGGATATTATTCTGAAAGAGGGTTACGCCGTGCCTGTGTTGATCGGAAACCGTGCCGTGATCGAGGAAAAAGCGGCGGTATGGGGATTGACCCACGTGACCAAAACGGAGATCGTGGATCCGAAAGATAATTCAAAAAAGGAGTATTATGCTGACATGCTGGTGGAAATCCGTAAAAGCAAGGGCATGACCAAGGAAGAGGCGATGAAATTGGTGGAAGATCCGTTGTATTTGGGCGTGTTAATGATTAAGAACAAAGATGTGGACGGCGAAGTGGCGGGTGCGTTAAACTCCACCGGAGACGTGTTGCGTCCGGCATTCCAGATCGTGAAGACCTTGCCCGGTATTTCGGTGGTCTCCGGTGCGTTCATTATGATCATGAAAGACAAACAGTGGGGCGACAATGGCGTAATGGTGTTTGCCGACTGTGCCGCAACTCCCAATCCGAATGAGAACGAGCTGGCGCAAATCGCCATTGCTTCGGCACAAACTGCGAAATCAATCGTTGGCATGGATCCTCGCGTGGCGATGTTGAGCTTTTCGACCAAAGGTTCAGCGAAACACGAAATGGTAGACAAAGTGGTGAATGCCACACGAATCGCCAAAGAGATGTCTCCTGACTTGAAAATCGATGGTGAGTTGCAAGCCGATGCGGCGATCGTTCCCTCCATTGGTGCCTCCAAAGCACCGGGCAGCGAGATCGCAGGTAAAGCCAACGTCCTCGTTTTCCCATCGTTGGAATCGGGCAATATTAGTTACAAATTAGTACAACGTCTCGCCGGTGCGGAAGCCGTGGG
>JAITVP010000162.1 GCA_031285725.1 Bacteroidales bacterium | reverse complement strand
ATATCCATCTTCCACAAAGCGTTGTCTTAACCGCTCAACGGTCTTGGGGGTTGGTTATATGAAGCATTTGAGTGATGGTTTCATTACTGCTCCTGTTCCCGGCAACGCTTTCGTCGCTGTTTAATAATATGCAAGCGTTACGGAACTCCAATGAGGTATGTTTGCCTTTTTTAAGGATGTTTTCCAATGCTGTACGCTAAAAATTTTTGGAAAGTGTTTTAGGGTGTCGCATTGTTGAAATCAAAAAACAGTAAGTTATTTTCATAAAATACTGTCTTTCAATCTCTTAAATTACATAGAGCGGAAAACGAGACTCGAACTCGCGACCCCGACCTTGGCAAGGTCGTGCTCTACCAACTGAGCTACTTCCGCTTGTGTACCTCGGGCGGGACTTGAACCCGCACGAACGCAATGTTCTCAGGATTTTAAGTCCTGCGTGTCTACCAATTCCACCACCAAGGCGTTTTATCAAAGAACATTGCTTGTTTTGAGACTGCAAAAATACACTATTTTTCATAGTGTACAACCGCTCAATGAACTTTTTTTTAAAAAAATCGACAGAAAAATTACAACATACTAATAAACAAATAAATAGATTTAAGAGCAATCGGCAAATAACAAGCGATATCCATTATTTCAATGCCCTCTTTCTCCTTTCTTCCTTCTCTTTTCTCTTCATATTTTTTCCAAATTTTCTCCCTCAACCCATCCTTTCTCGCCATTAGAAAGTTTTATTTCATACCACTCGCCGATACGGTCAGTGATGGCAACCTTCAAGCCTTCGTGGATGGCAAAGAGATCGGAACCAGAGTGGGTCGGGGTACTTTTTGCAATTACAACACTCTGTGTGATAATGGCTTCCTGATTTTTCACATAACGCAACTGTTCTTTCCGTGAAAAGACAATCGTAATCACTAAACAAACGAAAAACACGATGGATAAAAGCAAGGAGATACTTTGTAGCCAACGTCGCCGGGCAATGATTATCAATAGTAACATCGTAAAAAAGAGGAGACATGCCACAATGGAAACGACCGCCCAACCGTTGGAGGTCATACTTCGGGAAAGGTTATTCCACCATTGCACCAGCAAAAACTCGGGCATCTTGTCGATTTTGTCTATCAATGTTTGATTTATATAAGAAATGTTGTGTTTGATGTCCTCATTGGACGGATCTAAGCGCAACGCCCGTTCGTACCATAACAGCGCTTGCGATTTCTCATGCAATTTGAAATAACAATTCCCAATATTGTAGAAAAGTACCGCCCCCTCATAACCGTTATCCATAATTTGCAGGTAATTATCCAACGCTTGTCGATACTCTTCTTGTTGATAAAATTCAGCCGCCTGTTGGAAATATTGCTCAATTGGCAAGTTATCCAAAGCATACAATCCTGGAACTGAAACAGTCAAAAATACGACTAAAACAAATATGGTTCTCCTTTTCATAATAACATACTCTACTTAATGACTAAACATCTAAATCACTTCTTTTCAACGTTCGACATGAACTGGAGGGCTTGGTCATACATCTCGCGCATCCGTTCGGAAGCGTCGCCCGGGGCAAACCGTGCAAACTCGCACTGCTCAAAGGTCGCCACAGCGGCGTTGATATACTCCTCACTCAGGTTCTTCGCCCGCAATTTTTCCGCAACTGTCTCCATCGAAAGCCGCGAACGGGGAATTCGGTACTTGTCGCTCATGTAACCCCACAATGCACCGGATATTTCGTTGAAAAAGGCCTCCTTATCGCCTTCTTTTAACAAAGATTGCGCCTTCCGCAGCCGCTTTTTCGCCTCTTTGCTTGCCTTCCTGTCCTTCAACGCCACGACATCTTTACGATCATCGTTGTATTTTTTCCAAATAGACAAAATCAAAATTAAGAGCAATAGTGGGAATACTAACAGTAGAAAATACCAAGAAGTGAACAAAAAGTTCTCTTTTTTCGGAGCAAAGGCTTTCTTGGCGTTTTTAATGTATCGAATGTCGCGATCCAGATATTGAATCTCTTTTTGATTGGAAAACGAGGTGCCAGAAACGTTCTCGCCTTCGCTTTTCTCGACTTTTAGTTCATATTCAGTACTGGTGATGGTTTTATAGCTTCCGCTTCCGGGGTCGAAGTAGGAAAAATGAACCACCGGAATTTTGAAAGTGCCGGAACTGCGGGGAATGATCACATACTCGATATGTCGCGATCCACTGATCATGTTCCCTTTCGTGTTGATATTATCTGACAACTGCGGATCGGTGACATCGCAGTCGGGCGGAAAATTCGTGGTCGGAACAGGAATGTGCTGGATATTGCCGGTTCCACTGATGGTGAGGGTTAGGTTGGTGGCATCGTTGGTCATCAACTCGCTCCGGCTCAAATTGGACTTGAGTTGGAAGTTCCCCACCAACCCGCTGAAATCATCTGGCCGCCCTTGGGTAGGCAACGATTTGACATTCAACTTGATGGAGTTTGATTTCAAATTTATCCGAAAATCTTGTGCCCGAGGAAATCCAAATGCCTGTTGATAATAAACCCGCAGATAAAGCTCCGTCTCCATGGGTGTCACGGTAATTTCGCCTGATTTTTGGGGAAACGCAGCTACCTGTTTCAACTCGTATACTTTAAACGACCGACCATTAATTGTTTCATTCACTCCACGCAACTCTTCGCTTTGGTCGCCCAGCTGATAGGTCCACAGTCCGTTTTGGGAAGGCAAATTCGTGTTGGTAGCTCGGAATCCACCATCGTAATTGGCCAAAATATACAATTTATAGGTAATCACAACTTGCTCTCCTTCATAGGGATTACTTTTCGACACAGAAGTCTTCAGGTAAACATCATTTTCGCTGATGTCTGGCGGTGAAGAGGCCTGTCGTTGTTGTTGCTGTTGCGACTGAGCCGACGGCGCCACCACGGCAACGGTTACATTATTGGATTTCACCTCCTTTCCGTTTACCTTAAAAACCGTTCCCGGAATAGTGAACGTCCCGGTCTTGTCGGCACGAAGCACGTAAGCGTACGTGTATGATGCACTTTGTATCATTCCTCCGCTCCCCATCACCATCGAATGCATAACTCCTTGGTTTGGACCGCTAACTAATTTAAAATTTTGAAAATTAGTGGCTTGTATCGCCGATGGTTTTTCATTAAGCGTGATCTTATACTCGAAATTACGTCCGCTCTCCACGCGAGCCGGCGCAGTCGCATGGCACGTCACTTGTGCGGACAAGCCGGAAGCTATGAAAAATAAAGGTAAAAAAAGTAATATGATTCTAATCCTTCCATTCAACATATTCATGGTTATTACTTATTTTGGTTCTAACATATCAAAGCGATTAACGATGCAAAGGTAAAAAAATTGTATCTTTGCATTCTCAAAAAAAACATGTCCGCAAGACTTGGGGTCGACTTGGTTTTGACAGCTTGTGTGTGGATTTGTAAGCATGCCGGAGGTTGTGAGACGGTTCCGTTAAAAACTAACTCTCTAAGCCAATAAATGGCAACAACAATTACGCTTACGCAGCCTAGCTGCCGCGGCTTCCGAGTCATGGTCAAGGACCATAGAACCGGATGTTTCCCCAAAAGCTCCGCCAACCGGCGTTTGGCAAGAAACATCATAAATGATTGGCTAGCAACCCTATGCTTCGATGGGTGCGCAAAAATTCAGAAGATAAGCGTTGATTCGGTTCGTCTTGTACCTGATCATCGCCGACAAGCAAACAGTGACTAAGCATGTAGAAAGCATCTTTGCAGCGAGTTTGGACGCGGGTTCGAATCCCGCCGGCTCCACGGGGAACAAATGCCGGAAGGCACTAAACAAAAAAACTACAAAACCAATGGTTTGTAGTTTTTTTGTTTGGCATTTCATAGAAAGGAAAGACAAAAAAAAGGACTTCCATATTTTTCGTACATACAACTCAAAAAATAAGGCAAATATGAAATTCCGAAAAGAGATAGAGGCTCCTGACTTCGACAATGCGTCACCCTAAAACGCTTTCCAAAAATTCTTATCGAACAGCGGCTCAATCTCCTTGTAAGCGACAAAACAGACGCAGACGTGTGCCTCAATGCGTTTTTGCGTAAAATGGAACATGGGACGTATTTCGAGCGTACCCTTGGTCACACGGTAAGCACGCTCTATTACCCATAAACCGCGGTATTGCTCGTAAACCTGCTTTGCATCCAGTTTGTATTTGTCCTTCTTTGCCCGTTTTTCGGAGTAACCGATAATCAAACGAGACCGGGGCAGTTTGCCCAGTTCATAAAAATGGCCCTCTGTTTTATCCAATGAGAGTATCCACTGTTTGATTTCTTCGGTTTCGTTTTTGATTCTTGCGCCGATGATATATTTGTAGTTGGCGGATTCCAAAAGGGCCATGTTGGTTTTAGTCATCAGCTCCGAATCGGCCACAATGACAAAATTATCCAATTGGAAACGGTGAACAAAATCTTCGACTATGGGTATCATCGTTCTGCCTTCGTATTGAGAACCGTTAAAAATGAAGTATGACAGCGGATAACCGTCGCGACTAACCAATAAACCGAGCACCACTCCCGATTGCCGCAGTGCAAGTCGATCCATTTTTTGCCTTGTTCAAAGAAAGCGGCTATCTCTTGCTCGTCCGAATTGACACCGATGGTCTTCAATTCTTGAAAACGACCTTTGCTTTTGTTAAAATATTGACTTATTGGCGTACTGTAGTAGATGTTCACATATTTCAAATTGAGTTATTGAACACACAAACCTCGTCTCCTCCCCAATCCTGCACAACGATAAATAGCCCGATTGGATACGGTTGTTTTCAATGACGAGTGGGTGGCGGCGGTGGAGTTCTTGGTGGATGCGGAGCGCCTTTCCAGGTTGGGGATGATGATCAATGCGGAAAACGCCGGTGGCACCGGGCGACAAGTAGTTCTGCTGGATTTTCAAAGCGACATAACCCATGCTGTACCGCATATTGATCTCCACACACGGATGGATTTTATATTCACCGTTCTCTTCATAAATCATCATGTCCACGCCTACGCAGCCTTTGTAGCATGCGGCGTATTGGTGTTTGATCAGACGGGTCAACTCGTTTTCCACACGGCGTAGTAATTCGTTGGGAATGAATGCGGTGATGCGGCCGATGAGGTTGGATTGCGGGGCAAGGTGACTGCCTATATACGCTCCCTTGTCGTTGGTGGCGAAAATCGAATAACCTTCCAAGGAGATACTTCCGTTGCCGTCGCATGCATATTGCAGGGAGAAATCCAATTTCTTGTTGAGGATCGGTTCGAGTGAAACGTGTTGTTGTTTTCTCAGCATTCCACACAGCAGTTCCCGTTCCTTGGCTCCCAATCCGTTCCATAGCCAAAGCAATCCCCGGCCGGAAGAAGAGTAAGGCGATTTTACCAACAACGGAACGGGCGATTGTTGGATTGTTTTTTCCATCTCTTTTATGGAATCAGTATATTGTGGGATCAGGGAGGGTGAAATTTCGGGAATCATTTCCGTCAACTTTCTCAGCACTTCGCTGCCGGCCTCCCGACGGCTCAAGTAGCGGTGTTCATCCCGCCAAACAGGTAAGATGAAATGTGTACTGTGTTTCTCATTCAACGTTTCGAAGAGATGGATGGCTTGCGGAGAGACACCCCAGCAGACGATCTCAGCGTGTTTCGTCTCACCCAACGTTGCTGTGGTAACAGGCGAGGGCAGGGTGGGAAAGAAGTCCTGTA
>JAITVP010000125.1 GCA_031285725.1 Bacteroidales bacterium | reverse complement strand
AAGCCAATAAAAGGAATCCGTTTGCGGAATACGGTTTCGACCATTCCATCATGATACGAAGCGCAACGGAAACTGTATTTGAGGAGTTTTTCGATTTGGAGGACACGGTGGAACTCGGCGGCGTGTATTTTAACATCCGCACATACGAAATTATCGGCTTTATTCCGGAAGAGAAACTGAAAAATGAAATAGCGGTGGATTTAATTGCGTTGAGCGTTGACCCAATGGCACATAAGTATTGGTGGATTACGCCGTATGCGTATTGTAATAATAATCCGATAAAGTTGGTGGATCCTAATGGAATGGAGTTTGGCGATTTTTATGATTTTAATGGCACCTATTTGGGGACAGATGGAGTGAAAGACAACAAGGTGTACCTGGTGGATGAAAATTCTGTGAGAGACAAAGTGACCCCAGGCAATGCATCGGATGCCATGGGAAAAGTGAAAGTCGAAACCACGTACCAAGAGTTGAATGAGGCTAATGAGGTGTATAACAGGACGACAGGTAACGGTGGCAACAGGGAGGAGTGTTCCGTGGTTTTGGATGGAGTATCGGTTGTGACCGGACAGCAAGGAGGGGACGTATCGCAGGGAGGAGGAGCCACCACCACTCTCCCTCCCGATAAAGGAGCGAATAGGACGACCAGCATACATTCCCATCCCCTCGGAGACTATAAAAACGATAAATACTATGCACCTGAAGCCGCCTCCCCAGCAGATCAAGGTGCTTTTAGCAACTATAGCCTTAACATTATAGTGGGTAAAAGCGATTACAAGATGAACGCTGCAACCGGCAACAAAGAACGTGTTCCGCAGACCGTATTTTACAACAGCAGCAGCAGCAGCACAATCCCTTTAGGTACAATGAGCATGGGTGCTTTGCGAAATGTGATCAATACTGGGAGAAGCAGGGGAAGATTCTAAATTATGAAAATTTTAAATTATGAAAATGCATATTATGAATGGTAAACAGACTTTGTGTGTTTTGTCGCTTGTGTTTTTCTTCCAGACAATACTGGGACAATGCACGGAAATACCTTGTGTCATCTTAATAGATGGCAAACTTCCTGGAGTTTACATCTCCAACGCTTATTTCGAATACCAGGACAGTGTAAAAGGCGCTGTTAAAATTCCAATAAAAGACATATCCCCCAGCTTGATAAAAATGGCTGATACAAATTTGAGGAAATTGGAACAATTGGCTACAAGAGACACCTATTTTCAAAGCATAACACTGAATTTTGATTTTGTCGAAAGGGCCTATGGCATATCCTCTTTTTATGATAAATATAATTTGCATTATTCTTGTTCTTTTGATTTAGAGGATTTGATGAGTAGGGGAAGCAATGTCATCACATTCTACAACATTGACAAAGAAAAAGGCACTTATCTTTATTATTATTATCTGGGTGGAGCGCTGGGCTTCTCTAAAAACACGACACCTTACAAGGAAGAAAAACACAGGGTGTTTTATAATTATTGAAGGAAGTTTTCCTTTGCCAGTCCCGCTACAAAATTAGAAAACGGTGGTGACTAAGATGGAATAATTTAGAGATCAAAACGGAAAATTTTATGAAATTAACAGTTCAAGGAGAAATGCACTGCACAGAGCTCACCAAGTTAACGACAAAAATACATAAGCTTGGCTATAGGAAAATGCCCGACGGGATGTATCAAAACTGGCTGAACAGGATCCAGTCGGAAGAAAGGGATTTGTGTGGATTGGAAACGGGAAATTTGACGGCCACGGCCGCCCAAGCCAATAAACTCTTATTAACTTATTAATTATGTCAATTGCAATCATTCCCGCCCGCTTCGCTTCTTCCCGGTTTCCTGGGAAGCCGTTGGCGTTGATCGGGGGGAAAACGATGATCCAGCGGGTGTATGAGCAATGCAAGATGTCGAAATTGTCGAGAGTAGTGGTGGCTACCGATGATCAACGGATCTTTGATACCGTGAGAACATTTGGTGGTGAGGTGGTTATGACTTCTCCCGATCACCCATCCGGGACGGATCGGTGCGGAGAAGCAGCGAGGCTATTGCAATTAAATGATAATGACGTGGTAGTGAACGTACAAGGTGACGAACCATTCATCCAACCCGAACAAATCAATCTTTTATTATCTCATTTTGAAGATAAAACTGTTACTATCGCAACATTGGCATCGAAGTTGGTTTCTGAGAAAGCAAATGATCCCAATATCGTGAAAGTGGTTTTTTCCAAATTACAAAAAGCTATCTATTTCAGCCGTTTTGCAATTCCTTTTTCACGGGACGAAAACTTGACGAATATCGCTCATTTCAAACACATTGGAATTTACGCCTATCGTTATCAAACCTTATGCCAACTCATCCATCTACAAGAATCTTCATTGGAAACCGCTGAACGATTGGAACAGTTACGCTGGATAGAAAACGGTTTTGATATTTATCTTTCTGTTTATGAATACGATACAATATCCGTGGATACACCCGATGACTTAACTCATGCCAATCAATGGTGGCTGGCGAATAAAAAATTAAAGTAAAATCATCACTATGATTATCAAATACATCATAAATTTGCTCAAAAAAGAGGATAACGTTTATATCAATGAATTGGGGCTTTTTGAAAAACAATTGGTGTCGGCCACGATAAAAGACGATGTAATCACACCGCCACATTACGAAGTGTTTTTCGATGCGAATGGCGAAGGAAACGGTTTTGCATTCATCCTCAAATTTGCTGAACGTGAGCAAAAAAGGCTGAATGTCGCCGATACCGAAATTCGGGAATGGGTCGCCGAACTCAAAAATGGTGTTTTAAATAATAAAAGTGTCGAATTCGAAGGTTTTGGCACATTTTCCAAGAACAACAAGGATGATATTGTTTTCAAATCCGCTTGGATTCGGGAACTGAATATAGACTTCGAGGGTATGGATCTCTTGAAGGTGGAAAACGGCAAAGTGGAGTTTGTGAAAATCGAGAAACCGCAAGAATATGAGGCGGAAATTTCGGAAGATAGTAAGACTGAAAAAATAGCAGAAATTACGGTTGTGGGAAATGAAGAAGAAGATTGTGGAGAAGATCATGAAGATGACATCGACCAGCCCAAAAAGAAAAAGTGCAAATGGCCTTCTATTATATTGTTAATCATTATTTTAATGATGATTTCACTGGGCTACTTTGGCTATCAAAACCGGATAGAATTGGAGCTGGTTTACAAAGAATACAAGTATAAAATTTTTAACAAAAAGAAAAATTACTACAAACAGGAAGTTCCTGAATGGGTAATTGTTGTGCCAAAAGAAGTCCGCCCTGAAAATTATTTCATAGATCATATTGAAATCCCGTTTGTGCATGAAATAGAAGTAGAGAGAATAGGGGAGATGGAAGAGAAAGAAAACTTGGAAATTATAGAACAAAGCGAACCTATTCATTCCTCTTTGCCTGAACAAGTTAATGTGATAACTTACCCATCTTCAACCGTTTATCAAAAAATAGAATACCAAAAAGGGAATTTCTACGTGATCGCCGGCAGTTTTGTCAATGAAAAAGATGCGGCCAAACACATCGAAACCACTGGATTAGACAAACTGAATCCTTATTTGCTATACCAAGAAGGAAATAACCGGGTTAGAGTATGCATCGGTGTCTTCGCTTTCGGGAAAAGCGCGGAAGAGTATGCAAATAGTTTTAATAAAAATTATTGGATTTTGCAGTAAAAATAGAACCATATTATGAAAAGAGCTTTAGTAAGTGTCAGTGACAAAACGGGTTTAGTGCCCTTTGTTCAACAACTGATCGCCTTGGAATTTGAGATCATCTCCACTGGCGGTACCAAAAAACTGTTAGAAGAAAAAGGATTGAAAGTAATGGGAATCAGTGAGATAACTGGATTTCCGGAGATCATGGATGGGCGGGTAAAAACACTGCATCCGAAGGTTTATGGCGGGCTGCTTTCCGTGCGCACCAATCCGAAACATCAACAGGATATGACTGATAATCAAATCGATCCAATCGACATGGTGGTGGTTAATTTATATCCGTTTAAGCAAACTATTGAAAAAGAAAACGTTGATTATGTCGAAGCTATTGAAAACATCGACATCGGCGGTCCCAGCATGTTGCGCGGTGCGGCGAAAAATCACCGTTTTGTGACTGTTCTGTGCGATTCTGCGGATTACGACGAGGTGATCAGAGAGATCAAACTCCACGGTGATACTACGTTAGATACCCGTTCCCGCTTGGCAGCCAAGGTTTTCCGTCACACTGCCTCTTATGACGCTACCATTGCCCGCTATCTAACGGAACAGGTGGGAGAGGAAAATCCAGAGTTACTGACATTGACTTATGCAAAGAAACAAGATTTGCGATACGGTGAAAATCCCCATCAAAAAGCTGCCTTTTACGCCGGAATGAAACAGGGCTACTCGTTGGCTTTTGCGGAACAATTACACGGAAAAGAATTGTCATATAACAATATACAAGATGCGGACGCGGCTTTGCAGATCGTGAAAGAATTTACCGAACCTGTGGTGGTAGCGATAAAGCATAAAAATCCATGCGGCGTGGGTATTGGCGAAAATATCCGCAAAGCGTGGGACAAGGCATTTGAGGCTGACAAAGTTTCCATTTATGGCGGAATTGTAGCGACAAATCAAGAAATTGATGCGGAAACTGCCGAGGAGATGAAATCCGTTTTTCTGGAAATTATCCTTGCGCCGTCCTTTACCTCCGAGGCGTTTGCCATTCTCTCCACCAAAAAGAATCTTCGCCTGATGACTTTCAGCCTAGATCGCAAAAACGAAGATAAAGAGATGTTTATCAGCGTAAACGGTGGTTTATTGACTCAAGAACTGGATGACAGTCAGGAAGATGATTATGAACTGAATGTGGTCACGGAAAAGCAACCCATACCAACGGAGATCAAGGAAATGATTTTTGCAATGAAAGTTTGTAAACATGTGAAATCTAATGCTATCGTATTGACTAAAAACAACATGACCGTGGGCATCGGCGCCGGCCAAATGAATAGGGTAGGGAGTGCCTTCATTGCTTTGGAGCAAGCGAAAAAAATGAACATTACAGACAATATCGTGATGGCCAGTGACGCTTTTTTTCCTTTCGAGGATGTGGTACGTTTAGCAGCACAGTATGGTGTGACAGCTATTATCCAACCCGGCGGCTCTGTGCGGGACGATGATTCAATTAAAGCTTGCAATGATCTTTGTATTTCAATGATTTTCACAGGATTAAGACATTTTAAACACTAAAAAAATGGATCCTATAAATCCCACCATCGAAGAGTCTTGGAAAAGGGAATTGGCTGAACAGTTCAATGCGCCCTATTTCCATCAACTAAAAAATTTTTTGGTTGAAGAAAAGAAAAACAACACGGTTTTCCCTCCGGGGAAATTTATTTTTAACGCTTTCAATCTCACACCGTTCGATAAGGTAAAAGTCGTGCTACTCGGACAGGATCCGTATCACGATAACGGTCAGGCGCACGGTTTGTGTTTTTCTGTGCAGGATGGCATTCCTCATCCGCGTTCGTTAGTCAACATTTTCAGTGAATTACATGATGATGTCGGAAAACCGGTACCGGTCAGCGGAAATTTGGAATCTTGGGCAAGGCAGGGCATTTTATTACTCAACGCCACGTTGACTGTGCGAGCACATCAAGCCGGTTCCCATCAAGGAAGAGGCTGGGAAACTTTCACGGATATGGTAATCCGAAAATTGTCAGAAAAGCATTCAGGACTGATATTCCTACTCTGGGGACGATATGCCCAAGATAAAATCATCTTGATCGACACAAGCAAACATCACATTTTGAAGAGTGTTCACCCGTCGCCCTTGTCGGCAAACCGCGGTTTTTTCGGATGCAAACATTTTTCACAAACAAATCAATTGCTACGGGAAATGGGAAAAAAAGAGATTATTTGGTAACAAAAGACATGAATATAATACACAAACAACTCGAAAATAAAAAAATCATCATTCTCGGATTTGGCAAAGAGGGGCGCTCTTCTTACAAATTCATCAGGTCATACCAGCCTAATTTACCACTGGTTGTAGCTGATCAAAATGAAAATTTGTTCATTGAGAAGTTCTCCGATGACCCTCATTTAACTTTTGTTTTGGGCGAAAAATATGATGAAAATTTGAACGATTATGATCTTATTTTGAAAACGCCCGGAGTTTCCTTGACAAAGATCGACTATTTCATTCCACCCGGAAAGATTGTTTCACAAACGTCATATTTTCTACAATTTTATAGCAATCAGGTAATTGGCATAACAGGAACAAAAGGCAAAAGCACCACCGCCTCACTGATCTACCATATTTTGAAAGAAGCAGGTAGGGATGTCATTTTAGCCGGAAACATAGGTGTTCCGTTTTTCAACATTTTGGACGAAATCAAGCCGGAAACCGTAATCGTTGCCGAACTTTCGGCGCATCAGCTGGAATACGTGGATGCTTCGCCACATACCGCCATATTATTGAACATGTATCAAGAGCATTTGGATCATTTTAACACATATAATGACTATCAATTGGCAAAGTTGAACATCACCAACCGCCAAAATAAAAAAGATATTCTCATATATAATATGGATGATTTAGTCATTGGGAAATTGATCCAAGCACACAATTTTGACCGTGTCTTTTGGCCGTTCCGAAAGGATATCATGCTGGAAACCGGTGCGTATAGTCACGGTTCGCATGTTTTTTTAATGAAAAGCAGAGAGAAAATAGATGATTTTGAACTAAGCACACTGAACAATCTTCCCGGAACGCATAACTACTTCAATGTGATGGCAGCGATCATCGCATCATATTTGCAAGATATTGATCTTCAATATATCGCAAATTCATTGCAGACATTTCAAGGATTGGATCATCGCATTGAGTACGTAGGCATGTTTCACGGAATCAGGTTCTACAACGATAGCATCTCCACCATTCCTGAAACCACGATAGCGGCCATCAACACGTTGAGGAAAGTCGATACGTTGATTTTAGGTGGATTCGACCGCGGCATTAATTATCAGGAACTGATTGATTATCTTTCCGTTTCGGACGTGAACAATATTGCCTTTACCGGTCCAGCGGGACAACGGATTTTTGAAGAGTGGCAAAAATCAGATAAGGAATTACCGAAAAACCACATTATTGAAGATAATTATCATAAAATCATCGAATTTGCGTTTGATAACACGCAAATAAACAAAATATGCCTGCTCTCGCCAGCAGCAGCAAGTTACGACCAGTTTAAAAACTTCGAAGAGCGCGGAGTTGTGTACAAGAATATAATACAAGAAAGAAATAAATAACAATAAATGAGAACGAAAATGGATAAAATAAGATATTTTTTTAACGTAACACTTCTTTTATCATGCCTGATCGCTTGCCAGAATGACAAAGCGGGAATGAAAGGTAATAACACAGGGAACATAGAGGAAATTATTGATAAAAAGCAAGATGACGAAGCACTTTATGCAGCAAAAGCTCAAATCAAGGAAGAAAACCTTTCCGGTGAGGTGATTGTTTTGTCGGAAGAAGAGTTTGAAGCAACGATTACCGACATGAAGAATCCTAAAGGCATTCAATATAAAGGATATACGCCGTGTATCATTGATTTTTACGCAGATTGGTGTGGCCCTTGCCATGTGATGAACCCAATTTTAGTCGAATTGGCGAAAGAAAATAAGGGGAAAGTGATCATTTATAAGGTCAACGTGGACAAATCCCCTAATGCGGCCGGCGTATTTAAAGTAATGAGCCTGCCAACATTGGTTTTTCTGAAACCCAACAAGCAGCCGGTGAAAGTCGAAGGTGCGCAAAGCATTGATGACATGCGAACCATAATCGAAAACATTTTCTTTAATCCCCAATCTGCAAATAACTAATATTTTCATTGAAAAAACTCCTTTTTTTAATATTTATCGTTCTTTTTTCGAAATTCCTTTTTTCCCAAAAGATCAACTGCGACAATGCTTTTTCATTTTTAGGAAAGCAGGAAAAAGCGATTGCGGAAATCAACACCTGGGATCCGGAGTTTATCCCGTTGCACAATCTGTTATTGGAAGATATCAAGGAAAATCTGGATGAATTTGACTCGGTTTTTATTCCAACATTGAAAGATTGTCCAGCATTGAATTATTACAACACGGTTTCTTGTTATGATCAAGTCGCTTATTTTTATAGACTTAAAGCGGATACAATGAGCAAAATAGCAAGCAAGGTTGATTCGCTTTTTTATGCCCAAGCCCAGTTTCAAATGTTGTTTGAGAATAGGGAAGAGGCTTTGTATCAATTAAGTAGATCTCTACAATATAACCGCACCTATCCTGAAGCGTTGATCATGAAATGCGAGCTGATGTTCAGTATAGATGATTATGAACAATGTTTGGAAATTTTGCAAATCTTGTATTATGAAGCGGATCTGACGGAAGAGCACGAGAATCAATTGATTAATTTTACGATGCGTTTCTATGAAAAGCTCTATGAAACAGCAGATTCTTTGGTGAAAGTGGATTTGGCTTCTGATGCCTTGCGACTGTTCAAGATTTTGGAACAATTTTGCGTGAATATGCCTTCAACATATTGTAATGATGACTATTATCACGGCATATTGCGCTCAAAGAAAGGCGTTTATGAATCCTATTTACTCATCGCCACCGTTGCGAAAGAGCGGGGGAGTCCTGAAATTGCCGAAAAGTTCCGCTATTATGCGGAACAATATCGTCTGGAAAATGAGAGCGATATCGCCAACTCTGCCAATGCAAGGGAGTTGCCATCGGAATCACATTTGCAGATAACTGAATATGAGCTAAATAATTATAACTCATATCTTCAGGAACAGACA
>JAITVP010000099.1 GCA_031285725.1 Bacteroidales bacterium | reverse complement strand
GAAAGAAAGTCTACTTTCTTTTTATTCTTGTCCAAAAAACCAAACTCCTCGTTAATCAACGATTGTACACGTAGTCCACGAATGACTTCGGCTTTCATCATCATTTCTTGATTGAACTCTCGTTCCATCTCATTACGAGGCTTGGCATAGACATAGATGCCCAAAGATTCTCGCCGGGTCATTCGCATGGTAAACGGATCACGAACAGGTGGGTAGAAATCTAAGTACAGACTTTCCTTTGCACCGGCAACTGCTCGCTTTCGTAATGTCACTTTAGGTATTGTTCCCATATCATACTACAATTAATGTTTCAAACAACTTGTCTAATTCCGGCTTCGATATTTTGATATACTTACCCACCTTGACTTTCGCTATATGATGGAATTTTACTTGATAGTACAAGGCATCACGTGTCAGTTTATATTTCCGCATAGCTTCTTCTACAGTGTAATACTTCGGTTCTTCACGACTTTTGGCTTTGTCGAAGTGAATTTTGGAATAAAGCACATTCCGACCGTCTCTTTTTTTGGGAATGCAATTGTTGGATACAAAGCAATAAATAGCGGCTATGGATAAAGCATACTTCTCCTGAATATCTTCCACACTGTACCATTCCGTTATATTCTTTGTGGCATTGTATCCCTTTTTATCAAAGTATTGGTCTATATGTTTCTTGCTAATATATGACTTACCCCTTACCAATGTTTTGGGTATTTTGTTTGCTTTGACAAGATTGAAAATCCACGATTCCTTTACGTTATATTTTTCTTTTATTTCCATCACAGTATAAAACTCTGTAATGGGTTTCCTGTCTTTGGTTGGTCTTGCTCTGTATTCTTCTGTATTGTCGAACATGGAATCAATATCAGTTTTCCGAATGAATGTCTTGCCATTCGTCTGAACCGCTTTCAACAGACCACTATGTAGATAACGATAGATAGTTGCTCGACCAACGCTTAACAGAAAGGCTGTTTCGGAAACAGATAGATATTCTTTGTCTTTTATGCTTTCATATCTATCGCTGGCTTCCTCCGTGGTTTTCATGGTGGCATAATTAATACCCACCATATTATATTGTGTTTTTCTTTCTACTTCGTATTGTTCCTTTGCCTCTTTTTTCTTTTGAGCTTTATAGGCTCTCGAATTACAAGCATGGGAACAATACCGGGTAGTCATTTTCTGAGCGATGAACAATTGATTGCACCACTCACATCTTTTTTGTGTTTCTACGCTTCCTTTCATTATTTCTCCTTATTTTTGTTCTACAGTGTTTCATCATGTTTTACTGTGTTTTAATTATACATTATCTATTGTTTCGTGAAGGCGAATATACGACTATTTTTTGAATGCGGTACAGCTGCAGTACAAAAAGCATCATAATACCTCACATTATCACGCAACAAAGATAGAAATAATAAAAAGAAAAGTCGCTATTTTATAGCGACTTACTTATATTTCGAGATATTTCTTAATCCTTGATTATCAATACCTACTTGCCGATGCAGAAACGCCCAAAAATATTCTCTAAAATATCATCCGTTGTTGTTTCTCCAAGAACCAAGCCCAAATAGTAAATGGCGTTGCGGACTTCGATGGCGACAAGGTCGGTGGAAAGGCTGTTTTGGAAACCGGTTTCGATACGTTCGATAGCGTCTAACACGCTGAGCATGATGTCGTAGTGGCGGGTATTGGTCAGCAGTGTGGTGTCGGATAGTTTCTGGCTCTGTACGTAGTCGGTCAGGGCATCGCTGATGAGGTTGATGTTGACCTTGCGGCGGGCGGAGACATAGACCACGTCGCAGTTTTCCAACTCCGAGAAATGGGGCGGAATCTCACTCATCTGGTCGATTTTGTTAGCTATAATGATCAATTTTTTACCCGACAGGTCGATTTCGTTTTCCAAAAAAACCAGTTCTGACTCAATCTCTTGGAGAGATGTTTGGTTGATGTCGATCATATAGAGGATAATGTCAGCCTTCTCAATCGCCTTGTAGGTGCGCTCGATGCCGAAATTCTCGATTTCATCATCGGAGGAGCGGATGCCTGCGGTGTCGATAAAACGGAACGTGACGCCGTTGATATTGTAAGTGTCCTCTATGGTATCGCGGGTGGTGCCGGGGATATTAGAGACGATTGCCCTATCATCATCCACGAGGGCGTTCAGCAAGGTGGATTTCCCAACATTGGGCTTCCCGATGATAGCCACCGGAATCCCGGTTTTCAACACATTACCTAATTTGAACGACTTGAGCAGCGATTCCACTTCGTCCTTGATCTGCGCCAACAGATCCGAGAGCAGCAACCGATCCGCAAATTGAACATCTTCTTCGCTAAAATCCAACTCTAACTCCAATAAAGAGGCGAAATTAACAAATTGATGGTTCAGTTCTCTCAACTCGTTCGAAAAACTCCCCTTGAGTTGCTTCATTGCCAGTTTGTGAGTGATTTCCGACTGAGACTCAATGAGGTCGGCAACCGCCTCCGCCTGTAGAAGGTCAAGTTTACCATTGAGAAACGCCCGCATGGTAAACTCGCCTGGATTGGCCAACCGGACACCGCCTTCAATCAACGACTCCAAGATTTTTTTCTGTATGTAAAGCGACCCATGGCAAGAGATCTCCACCAAATCTTCCCCCGTGTAGGAGTGCGGATGGACAAACTTGGTTATTACCACTTGGTCGATGACGGTTTGTTGGCATACGAACTCGGCAAACTTTGCCTGTTGGGCAGGAAGGGTGAGAAAACCGACTTCCTCTTTCAGAAACTTATCCATGAAGAGGAAAGCTTCTGCTCCCGAAATCCTTACCAAGGCGATCGCTCCGATGCCCTGTGGGGATGAAATGGCGCAAATGGCATCTTTATGGCTCATAATGCAGATGTTTTTTTGCAAAAATAGCATTTTTTGTATTACATTTCCGGCATACTGAACGCAATCTTAAAGCTCCAACCGGAATACCGGAAATTTTCAAATCCGATGAAAAAACCGGCATTGACAAATAGCAGGATGTTGTTGAGGGAATAACCGATTTCCATCAGATTTTGTGTGTAAGGAGTGTTCAGGTAAGAAAAATAGAGACTTTCGGTCATGTGAGTTCTATTAATCAGCGGGAGATATTTCACGAGCAGATAGAGCGTTTCATAGTTGAAAAAGCCCGAAAGTGCCCATTCGTTTGTGGAAGGAGAATAAACCGGAACAATGTGGTACATAGCGCCGAAGCCGCCCAACGTCTCCGTAAATCCGGAAATAGGAAAATGCCGGAATTCAGAGAAGTGCATTTTTTTGTTATTAGCAAACCAACCTCCTGAAAAACTGTAAGTTAAACTTCGCAAAACATTTTTTTTGATTCTTTGCGAAACGGAAAACTGCAAATAATCAAAATTCGTAGCGCTTCCCCAAAAGTCGGCAACTCCCTTTTTCCATAAAATAGAAAAAGTCGGGAAATCAGAATGAAGAAAGACTTTTTTCCGATTTTCATAACGATAACGGCGTTGCGGAGTATAACTCAACTCTATATCCAAAAGAGCCGCTTTCCCGGATT
>JAITVP010000095.1 GCA_031285725.1 Bacteroidales bacterium | reverse complement strand
CAAATCTTCTATCTCATCCCATGTCTCCGCTCCGCAAATGAGCGCCGCTATGGAGATCAGAATGATGTTTTCCAATGGGTGCGACTTCTTCCTGTCAATTCCCGGATCTTTCATGTCGCAAAAATGGGATAAGATTTCAGGTCTCAGGTTTCTTTTAAATATTTGATAATGTGGTAAATATACAAAAAATATAAATACAAAGCACATACAAGAAATTAAAATATCACCAATGGCTTGTGTACAAAATGATCTCATCGTATGAATATAAAATGAAGATTTTTAATGCGTTTGCCATGAATCTCAACTCCGCACTCCCTAACTTTTTTGTACCTTTGCGCCTCGTTAAAAAACACTATAGATCATGGCAAATTTTTTAAGCAAACTATTTGGCACCAAAGCAGATCGGGACATGAAGGAGTTGAAGCCGATGCTGAATAATGTCTTAGAGGCGTATGAAAATATTAAAAATCTTAGCAACGATGAACTGCGTGACAAAACCATAGAGTTCAGGGCAATCATTCAAGAAGCAATTGTGGAGGAAGAGAACAAAATCGCCGAAATCCGATCCTATCTTGAAGCAAATTACGACCTCGAAATCTCTGAAAAAGAGACGTATTATAAAGAAATTGAAAATATAGAGAAAAAAACATATGTGATCACGCAGGAAATTTTGAATAATATTCTGCCTGAGGCGTTCTCGGTGATGAAAGAGACGGCTCGCCGTTTCAAAGAGAACGAAATCGTGGAAGTGACGGCAACAGACAAGGACCGCAACATTGCTGCGCGCCGTGACTGCGTGGAGATTATTGATGGCAAAGCCAAGTATAAAAACAACTGGTCGGCCGGCGGAAACGTAATCACATGGGATATGGCGCACTACGACGTACAGCTCATCGGCGGGGCAGTGCTCCACCAAGGAAAAATCGCCGAGATGGCGACCGGTGAAGGGAAAACGCTCGTGGCAACGTTACCCGTTTACCTCAACGCACTCCCGGGAAAAGGTGTCCACGTCGTAACGGTGAACGACTATCTGGCGAAACGTGACTCCGAATGGATGGGACTGCTTTACGAATTTCATGGCCTCACGGTGGATTGCATCGACAAACATGAACCCAACTCCGAGGAGCGCCGCAAAGCCTATCTGGCTGATATTACCTACGGAACAAACAATGAGTTTGGTTTCGACTACTTGCGAGACAATATGGCCCGCAATATCTACGAACTTGTGCAACGTCCTCATAACTACGCTATTGTCGATGAAGTCGATTCCGTATTGATTGACGATGCCCGTACGCCATTGATCATTTCCGGTCCCACGCCACGCGGAGATCAGCAGGAGTTTGATGTTTATAAACCGATCGTGGAACGTTTGTACAATGCGCAGAAAAATTTGGTGACCGATATTTTGTCCAAAGCGAAAAAGATGCTGAATGAAAATCCCGATCCGAAACCGCAGGATGAGGCGGCTCAACTGCTGCTCCGCGCCCACCGCGCCCTCCCGAAGAATAAAGCGTTGATCAAATTCTTGAGCGAACAAGGGATGAAGCAAGTGTTGTTGCGAACGGAAGGCTTCTACATGGCTGACCAAAACCGTAATATGCCGGTCATTGATGATGAGCTCTATTTTGTGATCGAGGAGAAACAGAACACGGTCGATATTATGGAAAAAGGTATCGAGTTGGTTTCCAACAACGCCGAGGAGGCAAAGTTGTTCATCATGCCGGATGTGGGTTCCGAAATCGCCGAACTGGAGCAACTGAACCTCGACCCGAAAGAGAAACAAGAACGCAAAAACGAAATCTATCGCAATTTCTCCGTGGCATCCGAACGGATCCACACGATTCACCAGCTGTTGAAGGCGTACACCATGTTTGAAAAAGACGTGGAATATGTGATCATCGAAAACAAGGTGAAGATCGTGGACGAACAGACCGGCCGTATCATGGAAGGCCGCCGCTACTCCGACGGATTGCACCAAGCGATCGAAGCAAAGGAGAATGTGAAGGTGGAAGCCGCAACCCAGACGTATGCGACCATCACGTTGCAAAACTATTTCCGTATGTACAAAAAGTTGGCCGGCATGACCGGTACGGCGGAAACGGAAGCAGGCGAATTTTGGGATATCTATAAATTGGATGTCGTGGTGATCCCGACCAACAAACCGATTTCGCGATTAGACCATGAAGATTTGGTATATAAAACCAAACGTGAAAAATACGCCGCTGTGGTGGACGAAATCCTCCGACTGCACGAGGAGGGGCGACCGGTGCTGGTGGGTACGACTTCGGTAGAAACGTCCGAATTGATCGGTAAAATTTTGACTACAAGAAAAATAAAGCACAACGTCTTGAATGCGAAGTTGCATAAGAGGGAAGCAGATATTGTGGCGGAGGCTGGACAATCGGGTACGGTGACTATTTCGACCAACATGGCCGGTCGTGGTACCGATATCAAATTGGGACCCGGTGTGAAAGAAAAAGGCGGTTTGGCGATTCTGGGTACAGAACGTCACGATTCCCGCCGTGTAGACCGTCAGTTGAGAGGTCGCGCGGGACGACAGGGCGACCCCGGTAGCTCACAATTTTTTGTATCTCTGGAAGATGACCTGATGCGCCTTTTCGGTTCCGAACGGATTTCCAAAGTGATGGACACCATCGGATTGAAAGACGGCGAGGTGATCCAACACAGCATGATCTCAAGATCCATCGAGCGAGCGCAAAAGAAAGTGGAAGAGAATAACTTCGGAATTCGTAAGCGTTTGCTCGAATACGATGATGTGATGAACAAACAACGGGAAACCATTTACGACAAACGGCGTAACGCCCTCTTCGGCGACCGTTTGGCAATCGACGTTTCACAGATGATTTTCAGTGTTTGCGCCAGTACCGTGGAGAAATATTGGGATGCGAAGGATTACGATGAGTTCCAAACTGACGCAATCTCTACGTTGGGCATCGAATCTCCGTTTGATGAAAAAGAGTTTCTGCAAGCTCGCCCTAAGGATTTGATTGATCAATTGTATCCTCTTGTTTATCAAAATTATAAATTCAAAATACAACAGTTAAGCGAGAAGACATATCCTATTGTGGAACGGGTGTTCCGCGAAGAAGGTCATCGTTTTCAAAACATTGCGATTCCAGTTACCGACGGCATGAAATCGTTGAACATTGTGACTCCATTGCAAAAGAGTGTGGAGACACAAGGTCGCGAAATCGGGCTTTCCATTGAGAAGGGGATCACGCTGGCGGTCATCGACAATGCTTGGAAAGAGCATCTGCGCGAGATGGACGACCTGAAACAGACATCCCAAAACGCCTCCTACGAGCAAAAGGATCCGTTGTTGATTTACAAATTGGAATCTTTCAACCTATTCGACCTCTTAATCGACAAAATTAGTACGGAAATCGTCTCATTTTTGACTCGTGCATCGTTACCGATTGAAGACAGTTCGCAAGTGAGAGAAGCCAAATTGCCCCAATCGGATGCGGCAAAACTGAATGCCGGTCGCGAAGAAGTGGGTCGCCGAATGGGTGGCCGTCCTGCCGCACCCAATGCTCCGATCAAAGTGGAGAAAAAAGTGGGTCGTAACGATCCCTGTCCTTGCGGAAGTGGGAAAAAATATAAACAGTGCCACGGGAAGGACGAGATGTAGCGGATAGATGTTAGATGTTAAGCGAATGCATCTCATCCATTAAGCAACGGTGAACCAATCATTACAGGTTGCAATACGTTATCTCATTCGTATCAAAGTCAATGTGAAAGAAATAATGGACATTCCCATTAGTCACGCCCAGTAGCGGGGCGCATAGGGTTTTGTTGTAAGCGGCTACTTGCTCCACGACGGATTGATTGATCGTCACGTGCGGGGCTTTGCACTCCACCACCAAAAAGGGAGCACCGCTGGCATCGAAAACGATGAGGTCGTATCTTTTAGACAAACCGTTTACTTTGATCTCTTTCTCCACTGCGATGTGGGAACGCGGATACTTTTTCTCCAAAAGTAAAAAGAGGATGAAGCATTGTCGCACTTCCTCCTCTTCCGTACATCGCACCCACTTCCGTCGAATGGGGTCAAAAATCTCTTTTTTGTCGGAGCTATTCCTGTATTTTAACACAGTCATCTGAGCAGTTAGCGATAGCAGCACAGTCAACTGAGCACTTTAGCTGACCACTGCTAACCGTTTATTCTTCCGCCACTACTTCCAAATTCACCGTCACTTTAAATTCTTTGTGAAGTTGCACTTGCGCAGTGTAGTTTCCTAATTCTTTAATGTGATCGTCTTTCAGATAGATTTTCTTACGGTCAATTTCGATGCCGTGTTGTTCTTTCAATGCATTAGCCACCACGATATTGTTCACGGAGCCGAAAATAGTTCCTTTTTCCGAAGCTTTGGTTAAAATCTTCAAGGTCAAGCCATCAATTTTGCCTGCCATAAATTCTGCTTCTTTCTTTATTTTTTCAGCTTTGAATGCGCGTTGTTTCAGCGTTTCCGCCAACATTTTCTTTTTTGATTCGGTTGCCAAAACTGCATAACCTTGAGGAATCAAATAATTTCTACCGTAACCGTCTTTTACTTTCACGAGGTCATCGGCGAATCCTAAATTCTGAACGTCTTGTAATAAAATAACTTCCATTATATGATCCTCCTCTTATTGGTTAGTTTTTAAATTGTCTGCAACGAATGGTAATAAAGCCAAGTGGCGCGCTCTCTTGACGGCTTGTGCCACTTTCTTTTGGAATTTCAAAGAAGTCCCGGTCAAGCGTCTCGGTAAAATCCGGCCTTGCTCGTTCACAAATTTCTTCAAAAATTCGCCATCTTTGTAATCAATGTATTTGATACCGTTTTTTTTGAAACGGCAATATTTCTTCTTTCTAATGTCCACCGCAATGGGTGTCAAATATTTAATGTCTGTTTGTTGTGCCATGATTATAATCCTTCCTTCTCTTCTTTAATTTGTTTTTCTTTTTTAAGATTGCGTCTTTTCTCGTTATATGCGATAGCGTGTTTGTCTAACGAGACGGTCAAATAGCGCATAATCTTCTCATCGCGGCGAAATTGAATCTCGTAATCTTTGACAATGGAAGGATCGGCTTTAAATTCAAACAATTGATAAAAGCCGGATGTTTTTTTTGCAATCGGGTACTCCAATCTTCGCAAGCCCCAATTTTCCTGGTGCACGATTTCCGCACCTTTTTCGAGCAGATAATTCTCGAACTTCTTTACCGTTTCCTTCATCTGTTCATCAGACAAAACGGGCGTCATAATGAAAACGGTTTCATAATGGTTCATCATTTTTTGTTGTTTTTAGATTAATTTATAATACCTTATACATCCCAATTTTGGGGGGTGCAAAGGTAACATTTTTTCTTTTACCTTTTCCGCATTTGTTGTATTTTTCATTTAATGGACGAATGAACAGGTCCGTTCACTTGCCCACTTGTCTACTAAATCACAATTTAAATTTCAAATGCTCACCAGTCTAATCATTTTTACTATTTTTGCCTTCGCTTTTTATTTCACCTTTAAATAAAACATGTTATGAAAAATTGTAAACTTTTGTTCACCCTGCTTTTCTGTTCCGCCATAGCATTCACCTCCTGTTACGACAATGCCGATCCTAATTGGGATCAAACACTGGGCATCAAGGAAAAGACAAACTACCTTTTATATAATGACGTAGAATATGAAATCGTCAAGATAACCCGGCTAAGCGACACAGAAATCCTGAATGAAATAGAAACGCCAACCATTTCCATCGTTTTCAGCACGGATACGAACGTTTCCATACAATACAAGCTTTATGGATACGCCGCATTGCCTTATGATGACTTTTCGATCGTTCCATCGACCACCAATACTATTACTTGCACATTTTATGCCAATGAAACGCCTTACATTTTAGATTCGGGAATGCTTACCATTGAAGAAGCGGAAGAATATGGCGTTAAATTCACTAATTATACTTTCAATCACGCCTTAACGGGATTTGCGGTGAATGGGAAAGCCAAGGATTTTTCCTATTAGGGTTGAATATTATTGAATTTTTGAAGTGTTTTTCAATATATAATATTGTATCAAAGTGTTTTGAATAGTTATTCATATTTTGTTATTTTTCATGGCTATCACCAATTTATTCTTTAAATATGCCAAATTTCACCAAAAAAAACACATTTTTCTTGTAAAGGCAAAAAGTAGTAATTTTGCAGTCTATGAACAAATTTATATAGCATTTCGTTTTATTCATTGAAAAGCAAAATTAAAAATTAACTATGGATACGCAAGACAATGGCTTTGTTTTAAGCCGCGAAGGAGAAGCTACTCTCAAAATGATATTAAACAGAAGAAGTGTAAGGAATTACGTTCCCGAAAAACCACTCTCTACAGAGATTCTTTATGAATTGGTGAAAGCCGGTATGGCGGCACCCTCGGCAAAAAATCAGCAACCATGGGCATTTGTAGCCATCAATGACCACAGCATCCTGACCAAGTTGGCAGGCATTCTGCCTCACGGCAAAATGTTGGCCGAGGCGGGCGGTGCCATCGTGGTGTGCGGCGATATGACCAACACATTGGAAGGTTCCGGCGGCGATTTCTGGATTCAGGATTGCTCGGCGGCAGCGGAAAACATTATGCTGGCTGCCGAAGCTTTCGGCATCGGCTCCGTGTGGATCGGTGTTTATCCCAATAAATTTATCGGTGTTGAAAACGTAATGAAAATGAACAAATTGCTCAATTTACCCGGCAATGTCATCGCCCTGAATGTCATTTCTCTCGGTTATCCCGCCTCACACGACACTCCCAAAAATAAGTACAATGAGGAAAAAATTCATCATAATACGTGGAAATAATATGATAGAGTTTATGTAAATTCTAAGGAAGGTTACTCCATCACTGGTTGTATGACACATATAGAGTGCGGCATAAACAGATTATTATATTTTCTTGTTTTTGTCTATTATTCAAACAAGTAACCCCAACGTTTTTTCCCTTCGTAATCCTTTTTAAAAGTGTTGATTATGTTTTCTTTCGTTAATTCTCCTTCTATTTCGAGCCATTGGTTTGCATCTCCATTGGCAAGTACGGCACGACGTTTTAATTCTTTAACAAAATCGTCACTCCAAAGGAATTGCCAATTTTTATTATCATACAAGCCACCGAATCATGGTAAACAAGCACCTCTTTGATAGTATCGTTCAACAAACGCTCTTTAACATCTTTGTCCACAACACGATTAGAAAAGATCTCCTTTCGATGAGGCTCAGGATACCTCTTTACATTCACCTCATCCCAACGGTTTTCAATTCCGTTAATTGAAAAATAAGAAAGAGTAACTCCCGCGTTCAGTGGTGTGCTTAAATCATACACATCAGGAAAATCTTTTACTTGTTTATTAATAATAATGGACTGGGCTGTTAATTCTGTTAATATTAAGCTGATTGTCAATAAAATAAACATTTTTTTCATTTCATATTTTTTAGATTCCAAAAAAACAAAAATCACTCAGAAAAGCAAAATCATCTTCGTCCATATAGGGTTTACTTACGACCGTATCGTCAAAAATCAGGCAGGCATCCGAACTCTCATGTTCACGGACAAGAGGTTTGACCTCGTGCCACAAATCCCTGGAAGCATATCATCCTTGTGACAGCATGCGCATGATTTTATCATGGGAAATACTCCCATCCAACAATGCGGACAACCCCGTGGAGGTTACGTGTCAAAAACTGCTTAACAAATTAATCGTATATATATCCATTTCCTTTTTCATACGGCAAAGATAATATTTGCTACGATACTATGGTAAGGTTGCGTAACATCCTTATGAGTCATACCAACCCTAATTCGTCTATACAAAGAAAAAAAACGGAAAGAGAAGGAAATAGGGGATGTTTTGAATACGATTGATACGATTTGATAAATTTGTACCTTTGCCACCGCTGATTTGAATTTGATAAATCTAAAATACAACAACATTTATTCACATTTTTATGAAAATATTAGTTTTAAATTGCGGGAGTTCTTCGATTAAGTATCAACTAATTGACATGGCTAACAATGCGGAATTGTTGGCGAAGGGTTTGGTGGAGCGCATCGGATTGGAGATGGGCGTTTTCACCCATAAACCCGAAGGCAAAGAGAATTACAAAACCGAAACGCCGATCGGCGACCATGAAGTGGGGATTGAACTGGTTTTGAATGCGTTAATGGATGCAAAACACGGAGTGATCTCTACGTTGAACGAGATTGGAGCAGTAGGACACCGCGTGGCGCATGGCGGCGAATTTTTTACGAAAAGCACCGTCATCAAAGAATGCGAAAGAGCGGAAATCGAGAAGTTGTGTGAATTGGCACCGCTCCACAATCCGGCTTCATTGTTAGGTATCGATGTGATGACCAAGTTGTTGCCGAATATTCCTCAAGTAGGCGTTTTCGATACCTCTTTCCACCAAACCATGCCGAAAGAAGCCTACCTTTATGCGATTCCTTACAAATATTATACGGAAGATAAAATCCGTCGCTATGGATTCCATGGCACCAGTCATAAATTTGTGGCGCCCAAGGCCGCTAACCTATTGGGTAAAAACCACGAAGACATAAAGATCATCGTTTGTCATTTGGGTAACGGTGCTTCCATCTGTGCCATCAAAAATGGAAAATCGGTGGATACATCCATGGGATTTACCCCGGTGGAAGGGTTGGTCATGGGCACCCGTTGCGGCGATTTGGATTCCGGTGCGTTGATCTACATTGCTGAAAAAGAAAATTTGAACTATAAAGAGATGAATACGTTGATCAACAAAAAATCAGGACTTTGTGGATTGACAAACGGCACAGTGGATATGCGTGATATTTCCAAAGGTCGTAACGAGGGCAATGAATTGATGACCAATGCTTTCGACTGTTTTGCATACCGGGTAAAGAAATATATCGGCGCTTATGCCGCAGCCATGAATGGCGTGGATCTCATTGTAATGACCGGCGGCATCGGCGAAAATGCGAAAGATATGCGGGAAGCGATCCTCAAAGATCTCTCTTTCTTTGGTGTGGATTACGATGCCGACGCAAACAGAAAATGCCAAGGCGAAGACGCCGTGTTGACCAAACCCGACAGTAAAACTATCGCCATGACCATCACTACCAACGAGGAACTCGTTATTGCAACCGACACATACCAATTGGCAAAAAAGTTCAATGAATCAATGATTCATTGAACTTTTTTGCCTGCGTCCCGTTGAAAGGCCAAGATGTCGAAATAGTCAAGAACGGAATAGATATGGTCGAAAACATCGGCTTGAATGTCTTCATATTCTAGCCAGACGGCGGTGGCGGTAAAGCAATAAATCTCCAACGGTTGACCAAATTCGCTGGGTGACAGTTGGCGTACCATGCAGATCGCCTTGTCGCTGATTTTCGGATTATTCTTTAAATAGGCCTCGATGTAAGCTCTCAACACGCCGATATTAGTCTGATGCCGGCCGTTCGGGATGAGGTTGGTGTCGGCGTTCAGTGCCTCATTCAACCCCTCATTGTAGTTTTCTATCTCTTTTTGCACCGATTCGATATAAACTTTCAGGATGGCGATTTTTTTGTATTTTTCCAACATTTCGGG
>JAITVP010000049.1 GCA_031285725.1 Bacteroidales bacterium | reverse complement strand
AAACATATTTACGAAGAAGGTGAATTACAGGAAACTTCAACCTGTCGGAAATTCCGACAGGTTCAAATGGAAGGCAACAGAAATGTTGAACGCGAGTTGCCGTTTTACAATCTTGACCTCATTATTTCGCTCGGTTATCGTATAAAAAGTAAGATTGCTACGCAATTTAGAATTTGGGCGACACAGCGTTTGAAAGAATACATTATCAAGGGTTTTACAATGGATGATGAACGGCTGAAAAATCTCGGCGGCGACACTTATTGGTACGAACTTTTGAACCGTATTCGAGATATTCGTTCTTCCGAAAAAGTGCTGTATCGTCAGGTTTTGGATTTATATGCAACGGCTGTTGATTACAATCCGCAAGCCGAAGAAAGTATTGAGTTTTTCAAAATTGTGCAAAACAAATTGCATTACGCCGCACACGGACACACTGCCGCAGAAGTGATTTTTGAACGAGTTGACAGCGACAAAGAATTTATGGGTTTGACAACTTTTTCAGGTGCAGAAGTTACCAAAAAAGACATTACTATTGCCAAAAACTATTTGGACGAGCGGGAACTTAAAGTGCTGAACAATCTTGTTTCGGGGTATTTTGATTTTGCAGAAATTCAAGCAATGAAGCACCGCCCGATGTATATGAGCAACTATATTCAGCAACTTGATAATATTTTGAAAGCCACAGGCGACAATGTTTTACAAAATGCAGGTAGCATTAGCCACGAACAAGCAGTAGAGAAAGCATTAGCCGAATACAAAAAATATCAGCAAAAAACATTGAGTGAAGTAGAAAAAAGTTATTTGGAAAGTTTGAAAATGCTGGAAGATAAAACAAAAGATAATCAGTAATAATATCTTATGAAATACCTGAATAAAATAATTTTTATAAACAGCGCGTCAATAAAATATTCCGAAATCAATCTTGACGGGAGCAAGAATCTGTATAATACACAGAAAATTAATTTTGATACAAAATCTATTTCTGAAATAGATTTATTGAAACGGATAGAGATTATCCATAAACATAAAAAAGGATTAGAACAGGAAGTATTGATAAATCGCAACCAGTCTCCCGAATCCTGTTCTAAGCCCTAAAACCTGAAATCTGAAACTTGAAACTAACTCTTATGAAAATACTTTTTATAGTCCCCGGTTCGGGCGATCCGTTTTACTGCGGAAACTGTTTCCGCGATAATCTTCATGCCAACGCTTTGTGGAAGGCCGGGCATGAGGTCATTGTCATGCCGTTGTATTTACCGCTTAAACATGAATCTTTCAAAGGAAATACACCGTTATTTTTTCCGGCTGTTTCTTTTTATATAGCGCAGAAATTCTTTACAAGAAAAAGTATGCCGAAATGGATGGAAAACATCCTCAATACCCGCACTGCTTTGAATATTGCCGCCTCTTTTTCGGGAAGCACTTCTGCCGAAGGAATGGAGGGGCTGACCTTATCAATGATTCATGGAGAAGGGCAGGCTTTCAACGAACAAGTGAAATTATTGGTAAATTGGATTGAAAAACAGGAAAAACCCGATATTATACATTTGTCAAGTTCGTTGGTTATCGGCATTGCGAAAGCTATCAAACAAAAAATAGACATTCCGATCATTTGTTCTTTGCAAGATGAGGAAGTCTGGGTTGACCACCTGAAAGAAGAATATGCAACCATCGCCTGGAAAGGAATCAGTGATAATTTGAAATATATTGATCAATTTGTTGCCTCAAGTGAGTTTTACAAAGGCATCGCGCTCCGTAGAATTCCGGAAATTCAGAATATAGAAGTCGTTTATCCCGGTATTAACCGTGAAAAATATGCATCTGCCGATTATCCTGAAAATCAGATTATTGGTTTTTTCTACAGGATGAATCGGGAAAACGGCTTGCACATTCTGGCGGAAGCATTTGTAAAATTAAAGGAGAAAGAGAGTATTCCGAACCTCAAACTTAAAATCGGCGGAGGGTATACTTCGGTTGATAAAAAATTTTTGAAACAAGTCAAAAAAACACTGGAGCCTTTTATGAATGACGTGATTTGGAGTGATTCCTATTCATTGGACGACCATCAACAGTTTTATAAAGGGATTACGGCCTTGAGCGTTCCGCTTACTTTTGACGAAGGCGTAGGCCTTTACCTCTGCGAAGCCTTTGCCGCAGGCCGTCCCGCCGTAGAACCTGCTACCGGCTCTTTCCCTGAAATTGTAGGCAATGCGGGAGTTCTATACGAACCTAACGACAGCCAATCTTTAGCCGATGCTTTGGAAAAATTATTAATCAACGAAACATTATTATCGCAAAGTAAAGAAAATGCGTTACATTTGTCTGCAACAAGATACAACGATAAAATATCGGCGGAAAAGTTGATTGAAATATACAAAAATAGTTCAAAGATTTGTTGTATTTTTGGCAGAAATACGAAAAATTGCAAATAGGACAACTTTAAGTTGTCTTGCCCGTAAATGCAGTAAGCAACGCCACGCCCAATCCAATAAAATCTGCTCCCGCTTTCCGCTCCAACATTGATTCGGGAAAGAGATTGATAATCACGATTATAAAAAAAAGAAGAGAAGCGAACCGTCTGTATTTGATGGTATATCCCAACGGGATAAATAGATAACATGAAAGAATAAACAGTCCCACAGTACCCAATCCCACAAGCGTTTGCAAATATTGATTATGGGTATTGAACTGTTTCTCGCTCACGTGAGTGTAACCTCGTTGAGCATACTCTTTGGTCAATTCTTCTTTCACATCGCCGGGCCCCACACCGAATAGCGGATGTTGTCTGGCAACTGAACAGGCCGATTTCCAAACTACCAAGCGTTGGTTGGTGCCATCGGTCGGATTGTCAACATTCCGTTTTTCAAGAAGATGTTTCACGGCGGGTTTCATCCGGTTGTAGGGTTCGGGGATGACAACGAAAAGTGCGGTTGGGAGAAGGATGAGCAGTGCGATAAAAATCGCTGTCCATGCGTATCTTTTTCTATTTCCATTTATCAAATATATCCCCATCAAAACAAAAACCAGCGAAAACGCCAACCATCCGGCTTTGGATTGCAGCATGAAAATATAGATCGGGAAGACAATCATGCCTATTTTACAGATAATCCTCCACATCGAAGAAAGTTTTTCTTGTTGATTGAAAAAAAGTTGGGAAGATATGATGAACGCCGTACAGATCATCATAGAACTGTAGGACGGATGCATAAAATGTGAGAGCCAGACATAAGTGAAATAATAGAAACTATGGTGTGTGCTCACTTCATAGGCCGAAATAGAGAGATTTAACAAAATTAAGGCCAAAGACGACAGGATAAAACCTTGCGCCAATAGCAGTAATCTTTTGCTATTTAACCGGTCAGGTGGAACGGTGAAGATGACCAATGGAGCTACTAAAAACCAGATTTTGTATTCAATCTCCGAGACGGCAATGGCGGTGTCTGAAGAGTAAAAAATACCGATAATATGGATAATAAAAAAGAGAATGGATGATGAAAAAAGTAGTTTTTTAACCACTGTGTCAATGGCGCCCCACTTGGCCTTCCAGTTTCCCTCCACAATCCAGTTGAGGAGCAGGGCGATGGCGATAGGCAGATTTAATAAACATGTAAAAGGTTGTGCAACAAGGAACGACAAAAGCAGCGTAAAAAAAATGGCGGAGTGGGTTTTCTCTTTTCGATTTTCCATACCTTTATTTTATCGCGTGGATTCACCCATTTTCCGGTTAGGTTGTTTCCGGCTGATGACGAAGTCGCCGATGCCGTTGGCGTAACCGCTCCCGTAGCTGACGTGCAGAATAATGAATGCCGCCACCATCTTCATCCGTACTCTGAGTGACACTTTCTTTTTGAAAGTCACGATGAAACCCAGCAACAAGTAGAGGATATTGATCGACACGTAAGCAATCAAGGCGGTGGCCGAAAAAAGCGACCAGATCAAACCTACAAACAAAAAACAGACGAAGAAGAAAGGGATCAGTTGGCGGGACGTCGTGATCTGGTGGTGTTTTTTGTTGACATATACCTTCCAATAACCATATTGATAATATTGGTCGAAAAATTTCTGGAACGTATTCCGTACAGCGTAAAACGATTTCAATGATTTTGACAGATAAATTTCCTCACCACTCTGCCGTAGTCGAAAATTGAACTCATCATCGGAGTTGCGGATGAGATGCGTGTCGAAATTTCCCACTTTGTCGAACACTTCCCGGCGGTAGGCAGCGAAAGAGACGGTGTCGACAAAACCCTCCTTGCTGCCGGTACGGAAATAGGAAGCCCCCACACCGAACGGTTGCGATAAGGCGAAGCCGATCACTTTCGAGATTTGCCCGCTATACCAATTCTCCACCGTTCCGCCCACACAGGCGATCTCTGGATGGTCTTCCAAAAAACGGACGCTGTTTTCGATGTAATCGGGAGCGATGAAACTGTGTGCCCACAAAATGATCACAATGTCACTTTTCGATGACTTGATTCCGAGATTCACACCACAAGGCGTATTGATCTTTTCATTGTATACGTAGTGTATATAAGGATATTTCTCTTGATAAGAGCGTATGATGGACGGGGTTTTGTCCTTACTGTTCCCTTCGCACACCTCCACGGATATCAGCTCTTTCGGATAAGTCGACACCACGATGGAATCCAAGCAACGCTCAATATGTGCTTCCTCGTTGCGGGAAGGGATGACGATAGATACTGTTTTCATGAGCTATTCTTAACGAACGCGAAGATAATTTTTTTGCGATAACAAACGCTAATCCAATTTCAACACAGCCAAGAAAGCGGACTGCGGCACTTCCACGTTGCCGATCTGACGCATCTTCTTCTTACCCTCTTTCTGTTTCTCCAACAATTTGCGTTTCCGGGTAATGTCGCCGCCGTAGCACTTCGCCGTCACGTCTTTACGCAACGCCTTGATGGTTTCCCTTGCGATGATTTTTGTTCCGATGGCCGCCTGTACAGCAATGTCAAATTGCTGTCTCGGAATCAGTTCCTTCAGTTTTTCACATATTTTTCGTCCGAAGGGGTAAGCGTTGTCAACGTGGGTGAGTGAGGAAAGCGCATCCACAGAATCACCGTTCAGCAGGATGTCCAATTTCACCAATTTGGCTTCCTTGTATCCCGAAATATGGTAATCGAAAGAGGCATACCCTTTGGAAATGCTCTTCAGCTTGTCGTAAAAATCGAAAACAATCTCGCCCAGCGGCAGGTCAAACGTCAGTTCAATGCGGTTGGAGGCAATGTAGACTTGGTTCAGTAACGTGCCGCGCTTGTCCAAACAGAGCTTCATAATCGGCCCGATATAGTCGGCCTTGCTGATGATTTGCGCAAAAATGTATGGTTCCTCCACATGATCGATCAAGTTGGGAGCGGGCATTCCAGACGGATTGTGTACCTCGACCACTTCTTTCCGTGTGGAGATCACATTATAGGAAACATTAGGAACGGTGGCGATCACGTCCATGCTAAATTCGCGATCCAAGCGTTCCTGCACGATCTCCATGTGCAGCAATCCCAAGAATCCGCAACGGAAGCCAAACCCCAACGCAGCGGATGACTCAGGGGAGAACGTCAACGACGCATCATTGAGTTGTAGTTTTTCCAATGAGGCTCTCAATTCTTCATAATCGTCTGTATCAATAGGATAGAGTCCAGCGAAAAGCATCGGCTTCACCTCTTGAAAACCACCGACGGCTTCCACACACGAGTTTTTTACGTGAGTAATGGTATCCCCTACCCTCACCTCTTTGGAAGTTTTGATTCCGGAGATGATGTAGCCCACATCGCCGGCACTCAACTCTTTCTTCGGTTCCTGTTTAAGTTGCAGGATACCGATTTCGTCGGCGTGGTACTCTTTATCGGTAGAGAGGAATTTCACAAAATCATTGGTTTTGATTGTACCGTTGAAAATTCGGAAGTAAGCAATAATTCCGCGGTACGAGTTGAAAATGGAGTCAAAAATGAGGGCTTGTAACGGTGCCTCGGGATCGCCTGTGGGCGCCGGGACACGTTCGATCACAGCTTCCAAAATCTTCTCCACACCCAATCCTGTTTTACCGCTGGCTTCGATAATATCGGATTCGTCACAGCCCAACAAGTCAACAATCTGGTCTTTTACCTCATCGGGCATGGCAGCGGGCATATCCATCTTGTTGAGAATCGGGATGATCTCCAGATCATTTT
>JAITVP010000182.1 GCA_031285725.1 Bacteroidales bacterium | reverse complement strand
TTTCAGGAATTTAAGATATGGCAGACAATTAATAATTTGGAAATTTCAGTACTGAATGCAAATGTGAAACGTAAGAAAAAAGACGATAGTCCGAATTTATTTGCAGAAGAAGAAGACATCTTCAAAATATATGGTAAACGGGAACTCGATCAGGATGAAAAAGAGTTGTTGGCAAAAGAGTTGGCGTTTAAAGAGAAACTGTCAAAAGAAGCAATTCTGAAGTTGCTATTTGGTAACGTAAAGGGCTACGATTTGAATTTCAGGGAAGTTCAAGGTAATATCACGTGTGCGAAATTGCTTGATGCATCTCCGGAAACCGCAAATCTATCGGATGACGAGTTATACGGGCTTTGGCATCTACTCTATTCTTTCGAAGGCGATAATTCCAATATGGGTAATGAAAAGCTGATTAAGAAACTCGCCGCCCGTTTCGGACAGGAATGTGCCGTTAAATTGGCTGCGATCACCTTTCCCGATGATTACGGGAGCTTGTCGGCAAAAGCGATTGGTAAGATCCTTCCATATATGAAAGAGGGCAATAAATATGATGTTTCCTGTGCGTATGCAGGTTACAGGCACTCCGCATCGTCTTTAACAAAAGAAGAGATTGAAAAGAAGGTGTACAAAGACCGTCTTGAAGTATTGCCCAAAAACTCGTTGCGTAACCCTGTTGTCGAAAAGATCCTCAACCAGATGATTAACGTTATTAACAGTGTCATTGATACTTACGGTAAACCTGAAGAGATTCGTATAGAATTGGCTCGCGAACTGAAAAAGAATGCCAAAGAACGGGAAGAACTCACAAAATCAATTGCGGAAACTGCTAAAGCACATGATGAGTACAGGAAAATTCTCGAAGCACCACCGTTTAGCCTCACCTACATCAGCCGCAACGATATTCTCCGTTATAAATTATATGAGGAATTGAAAGACAACGGATACAAGACACTCTATTCCGACACTTATATTTCACCTGCCACCTTATTCAGTGGCGATTTCGACATCGAGCACATCATCCCGCAGGCACGATTTTTCGATGACAGTTTTTCAAATAAAACACTGGAACTGAGAAGCATAAATCTTGAAAAGGGAAATACCACAGCCTGTGACTTTGTGAGACGGAAGTATGGCGAAGATGGCTTGAATAGATATATGAACTGCATCGACCGACTGTTCAAAGAGGAACGTGCCAAACTCAAAAAACTCAAAACTGAGGAGAAGGATATTCCCGAAGATTTTCTCAATCGCGATTTGGGCAACACACGGTATATTACCCGCTATGCCAAGACAATGCTCGGAGATATTGTGCCGTACGTTGTTTCCACAACGGGGGCGATTACGGGTGCTCTGCGCGAAGATTGGCAATTGATTGATGTAATGAAAGAGTTGAACTGGGATAAATATAACAGGCTGGGATTAACTTACCATGAGGAAAACCGCGATGGCAAACGAATCAGCAAGATTCGTGACTGGACAAAACGCAATGATCATCGTCATCACGCAATGGATGCGCTGACGGTGGCATTCACCAAGGATGTATTCATTCAACTGTTTAATAACCTAAATGCCAGCCTCAATCCGAATACCAATATTTATGCACTGAAAGCAAAATATGTAGAAAACGGCAGAGTAAAACCTCCAATGCCTTTGAACGAGTTTCGAGCCGAAGCAAAGAAACATTTGGAGAATACCCTGATCTCCATCAAAGCTAAGAATAAAGTCGTTACACGGAATGTCAATACCATGAAGAAAAAGGGTGGTGTGAATAAAACGGTGCAGTTGACTCCGCGCGGACAACTTCACAACGAGACGATTTACGGAAGCATTAAGCAATATAAAGTAAAGGAAAAACGGGGCGTTAGGAGCGTGGAGTTTGAAACTGTTTATACGATCCGTAAAGAAGTGTCACCCGATCTTAAAATAGACAAGGTTATCGATGCCGGAGTCAAACGTATTCTGCAAGCACGATTGGATGAGTATGGCGGCGATGTAAAAAAGGCATTCTCAAATCTTGATGAAAATCCGATTTGGCTGAACAAAGAAAAAGGTATAGCGATCAAACGAGTAACTATTTCGGGAATTAGCAATGCCGAACCTCTGCATCATAAGCATGACAAGGAGGGTTTGCCCATATTGGATAAGAATGGGCACAAGCAGCCGGCAGATTTTGTCAGCACATCGAACAACCACCACGTTGCGGTTTATCGTGCTCCTGTTCTTGATAAAAAAGGTGTTCCCGTGTTGGACGAGCAGGGAAATCAAAAATACGAATTGCAAGAGCGCGTGGTTTCGTTTTACGAAGCAGTTGCTCTTCGCAATGCAGGCTTGCCCGTAATAGATAAAAATTACAAGGTGGATGCAGGCTGGAAGTTCATGTTTACGATGAAGCAGAACGAGTATTTTGTCTTTCCAAAAATCGGAAAACTTGAAAAAATAGATGAAGAAACAGGAGAAATTTTTACGGAGGATGTAGTAACATTCGATCCGCAAGAGATTGATTTACTCAATCCCGATAACTATGCGCAGATTAGTCCAAATTTGTTCAGGGTACGAAAATTTACAAAAAATGACTATCATTTAGTTCATCATTTGGAGACTGTGGCCAATGACGAAATGGAGAAAAACAAGTCGCTTCGTAATATAACTTGGATCGCAACAGGAAAACATCACGTTGCAAATATCGTCAAAGTCCGCATCAACCACATTGGTCAAATTGTAAGTATTGGAGAATATTAAAATCACTTTGTTATGATCAAACGAACTTTATATTTCGGGAACCCGACATACCTCAGTTTGAAAGACAGACAATTGATTATCAAACTGCCGGAGATCGAGAAAAGTGACGCTCTGACCAAGGCGTTCAAAACCGAGAGTATGCGGACTATTCCCATTGAGGATATTGGCGTAGTCGTACTGGACAACAAGCAGATAACAATCACACAAGGGGTGTTGGAAGCGTTGCTCGAAAATAATTCGGCGGTAATCACTTGCGACAGTAGCCGGATGCCGGTGGGATTGATGCTGCCGCTTTGCGGAAATACTACCCAGAACGAACGATTCCGTGAGCAGTTGGATGTTTCGTTGCCACTCAAAAAACAGCTTTGGCAACAGACTGTTCAAGTAAAAATCACCAATCAAGCCGCTGCGCTGAAAGAGTGTCGTGGTGCAGAGGTTCGCAATATGTTGAAATGGGCGGGAGATGTCAAAAGTGGTGATGCAAATAATCTCGAAGCTCGCGCTGCCGCTTATTATTGGGCGAATCTTTTTACTGATTTTCGTCGCCAACGTGAAGGTGATCCACCCAATAATCTGTTAAATTATGGCTATGCAATTCTGCGTGCCATTGTTGCTCGTGGACTTGTAGGGAGCGGACTTTTGCCAACTCTGGGGATTCATCATCACAATCGTTACAATGCTTATTGCCTTGCCGATGATATTATGGAACCATATCGCCCCTATGTGGATCAGTTAGTCGTTACCATGTTTGATAGTGGGATTAAGGAGTTAAATAAAGAAGCCAAGGCACAGTTGCTAGGATTACCTGTGACGGAAGTTATGATTGGTGGACAACGAAGCCCGTTGATGATCGCTGTCGGGCAAACAACCGCCTCTTTGTATAAGTGTTTCAGCGGCGAAAGTCGGAAAATAGTATATCCGGAAATATAGTGAATCGTTTCTCAGAATATCGAATTATGTGGGTACTTGTGCTTTTTGACCTGCCAACGGAAACTAAAAAAGAACGGAAACAAGCTGCCGAGTTTCGCAAAAAACTTATGCGCGACGGATTTACGATGTTCCAGTTCTCTATTTATCTGCGCCATTGCCCATCGCGTGAGAATGCCGATGTGCATATCCGAAGAGTTAAAGTTTCATTGCCACCTACAGGCCAAGTCGGAATCATTTGCATTACCGACAAACAGTTCGGTCAGATGGAAATTTTTTCCGGTCGAAAGCTGGTAATCGAGCACAACATTTCTCAACAGTTAGAATTGTTTTGAGATTTGCCTGTACCACACAACAATAAAACCCGCCGTAAAAGCAGGTTTTATTGTCTGACGTATCTTCATTTTTTAATCCTGAAACAGCCTGTAAGTTGCTGATTTTAAACATATTTTCCATATTCAGCTGTGTTAGATATGTCAAAGATACAATTTTGAAAGCAAATCACAAC
>JAITVP010000137.1 GCA_031285725.1 Bacteroidales bacterium | reverse complement strand
CATCCTAGCGGAATACAACTTTCCGTTGGCGTTTCCCGATGAAGTGGAAGACGAGGCGGCGGCACTCAACCGTCCCATTCCGGAGAGCGAAATAAACAAACGTCGCGACTTCCGGACTGTGCCAACCTTTACTATCGATCCCGCTGATGCCAAAGACTTTGACGATGCGATCTCGTATGAAAAACTTGAAAATGGGCATCACCGCATTGGCGTGCATATCGCGGATGTGTCTTATTATGTGCGGCCAGGCTCGTGGTTGGACCAGGAGGCGTACCACCGGGGCACGTCTGTTTATTTGGTAGACCGCACGATTCCCATGTTTCCCGAAGTCCTCTCCAACAATCTCTGTTCCTTACGTCCGCAGGAGGACAAACTGTGCTACAGTGCGGTGTTCGATTTGGACGATCAGGCAAAAGTTCACAAGGAGTGGTTCGGTCGCACGGTGATTCATTCCGATCGCCGATTCAGCTACGAAGAGGCGCAGGAGGTGATTGAGACGGAGAGGGGGGATTTTTCGGAATGCATCCTGCCGGCACACCATCTGGCGCAAGTATTGCGGAAAGAGCGTTTTGAACACAACGCCATCAATTTTGAAACCGAAGAGGTGCGTTTTAAATTGGATGATAAAGGAAAACCGATCGGTGTTTATTTAAAGATACAGAAGGAAGCGAATTTCTTGATAGAGGAGTTTATGTTGTTGACTAATAAGAAGGTGGCGGAGAAAGTGGGCAAACGGCGTTCCCGCAACCAAGAGATCAAGACGTTTGTTTATCGGGTTCACGATGAACCGATCCCAGATAAGTTGGAGACGTTCAAGAATTTTGTGCATTCGATTGGTTATGAGATTAAAACGACCAGTAAGAAGGCGGTGGTGAGTTCGTTCCATACGCTGTTTGAAGAGACCAAAGGAAAAGGCGAGTATGACATGTTGACCAAACTGTCGATTCGGTTGATGTCCAAGGCGGTTTATTCCACCGATAATATTGGACATTACGGGCTGGCGTTTCCTTTTTACACCCATTTTACCTCGCCAATCCGGCGTTACCCCGACTTGATGGTGCACCGTTTGTTGGATCTGTATCTTTATGGAAAACCATCGGTAAACAAAGAGGAATACGAAGGATATAGCAAGCATTCTTCCAGGATGGAACAGTTGGCGGCGGAGGCGGAACGGGCTTCCATCAAGTACAAACAAGCGGAATACCTGGTCGATAGGATAGGAGAGGTGATGGATGCGACCGTGAGTGGAATCTCCAAATGGGGAGTCTACGCCGAACTGGTTGAATCGAAAGGCGAAGGACTCATCCCCATGCGCTGCTTTGATGATGATTTCTATTATATTGACGAGGAACATTATACATTAGTCGGACTTCATAAAGGTAAGTCGGTCCGTTTTGGCGACAAGATCAAAGTGAAGATCGTTTCGGTGGACTTGCAGAAAAAACAGTTGAACTTTGATATAGTATGAGCCATTTTAACCATACCACTCCTATCCAAATCCGTATGAGCGATCTTGACCCGTTTGTGCATGTGAACAATGGTTCGCAGTGTCATTTTTATGACATTGGCCGTACTCATTATGTGGAAAACCTCAACGGGAAAATCGATTGGGGAACGCTGGATTTGGTGCTGGCGCATTTGGAGATCGATTTTAAATCGCCGATCCGCATTCACGATGAAATAGTTTGTGATACAAAAATTTACGCAATCGGCAACAAGAGCATGAAGATGGAACAGCAGCTGCGGGAGGTAAACACCGGCGAAATCAAATCGGTGTGCCGCTCGGTGCTGTCCGGATTTGACCGAAAAACCGGGCAATCAATGGTTATTAAGGAAGAATATAAAACGAAAATCATTGCTTTTGAAAAGAATGATTCAATAATTTAATGACTTCATAGCTCAATTATAGAGACATTGAACCATTGAGTCATTGAAACGTTGTGATAGGCAGAAAAACTAAACGACATGGACGATAAAATACTATCCATCAGCGAATCGGTCAAGTGGATCGGAGTGCTGGATGAGAAAATCAAAACGTTTGATATCATCATGACCACGGAGTATGGCACGACTTACAACGCCTACTTTATTGATGCTGAGAAGAAAGCAATTGTGGAAACCGCCAAGGAGAAATTCTATGATCTCTATTTGGCTAAGTTGGAGGCGGTGGTCAATCCGGCTGAAATTGAGTATATCATTGTGAACCACACAGAACCGGACCACTCCGGATCGATTCGGCGGATCCTGGAACTGGCACCCAACGCCACAGTAGTGGCTTCCGCTCCTGCCCTGAAATATTTGCAAGACCAGATCGGGTATGATTTCCCGAAACAGGTGGTAAAGGATGGTGATGTGATTGATCTGGGAGACAAGCGCATCCGTATTATCTCTGCCCCGAGTTTACACTGGCCAGACACTATTTACAGTTATTTGGAAGAAGAACAAGTGCTCTTTACTTGCGACTCTTTCGGGGCACATTTTTGTAGGAAAGAGATGTTTGACGACTTGGTAGGGAATTACAATGAGTCTTATCAATACTATTTCGATGTTATCTTGAAACCATTCAGCAAATTTTATCTGAAAGCTATCGAGAAGATCAAAGATTTGGATATTAAGGTGGTTTGTCCAGGACATGGTCCGATTTTGCGCACCACTTGGAATGAGGTAATTGCGAAAACGGAAGCGATGTGCCAAGATTATCTGGAACATAATCCCGAGAAAAACAGGATTTTGATCGCTTTTGTTTCAGCTTACGGTTATACAAAAACGATTGCGGAAAAAATTAAGAAAGGCTTGGAAGAAGTGGGCGGTTTGCACATCGATTTTTGCGATATCGAGTCGATGCCGCAGGCAGAGCTAGCGGATAAAATCTCCCGTGCCTCTGCCTATCTGATTGGCAGTCCGACGATTAACCAGAATATGTTGCCACAGATTTACGAACTCTTTTCCATTATGACTCCCTTGCGCGACAAGGACAAGTTGGCTGGCTGTTTCGGTGCTTACGGTTGGAGTGGGGAGGCGGAACGCAACATCATCACGAATATGGAAAACCTAAAGCTCAACTATGTTGGTGAATCCATTTTTATTCGTTTTAGAACACAAGAACGCGATTTTGAGAGAATCCAAAATTATGGGAAGAAATTTGGATTTTTGGTAAAAGGACAAGAGTGATTTAGAAATTTAAGGATTTTAGA
>JAITVP010000119.1 GCA_031285725.1 Bacteroidales bacterium | reverse complement strand
AGCCGGCGTTCAGTTTGAACACGAATTTATATTTGGATGCCAGTTCAGCTCCCCAACCCGTAACTGCCGTAGTGATCGTTTCTGACCATGTGCAGAAGGTCGTCATCAAGAAGTCATACATCCCGCCGATTGCACCGCTGATGAGCAATAGTTTGGCTTGCGAGCCGCCTTTTGCGCCGGAAACTATAATTTCTGTGGTGGCTGTTGCTTCAGGGAACGGATACTTGCCATGCATGTCGGAAACGAAATATTTCCGGAAAGGGATCAGGAACAGAATCCCCAGTACGCCGCCGAAGAGTGAGGACAAGAAAATCTGGAAAAAATTAACATTAATTTGTCCGGCGATTTCGGGAGACGTTTCTTTAATGATGTAAATCGCCGGAAGCGTGAAGATTGCACCCGCTACGATCACGCCCGAGCTGGCACCGATTGACTGAATGATCACGTTTTCGGAAAGGGCGCTTTTGCGTTTTGCCAAAGTGGAAACACCCACTGCTATAATCGCAATCGGGATGGCGGCCTCAAACACTTGTCCGAATTTCAACCCTGAGTAGGCGGTTGCCGCGGAGAAGATCACCGCCATCAACAACCCCCAAAAGATCGTCCATCCATTGATTTCAGGATATTGTTTGCATGGAAGCAAAATGGGTTTATATTCCTCACCCTCTTTGAGTTCCGTGTACGCATTGTCCGGTAATTTGATTTCGTTTTCCGGAATTTCATCATAGTTAACTTTCTTCATATAAATTTGTTTTAATGTGTAATTTCAAGGCAGACAAAAATAGGGATTTTTTTCTTTTCTTTGTCTACCAAAAAACACGGATAATGAATGAAGAAGCAATTTTCGAAAAAAACAGAGTAGTCCAGTCGGCAGTCAAGTCATTGATAATGGCATTGTTGATTGCAGTAGCGTTTGTGGTTAACTCAACCTTTTCGTTGCGTTGGGAAGAGTATGGTTTACAACCCCGCTCATTGGCCGGGCTTCGTGGAATTTTAACCATGACGTTCCTCCATTCCGATGTTAGCCATCTCTTTTCCAACCTGATCCCATTGTTTATGCTCTCGTTCGGCCTTTTTTACTATTTTCCAGGCAAGGCACTGATCATCATCGTTTTGCTGACGATCACCACGGGCATCCTTACGTGGACGATCGGGCGAGACGGCAACCACATCGGTGCCAGTGGATTAGTTTACGCCCTCGCATTCTTTTTAGTGACGATCTCGATCATCAAAATGGAAACTTCCATGCTGGCTTTCACATTGATTATCATCTTTTTATACGGCAGCATGATCTGGGGCTTTTTCCCGCAACTTTTCCCCGATAAGCACATCTCGTGGGAAGGTCACCTTGCGGGCGCAATTTCCGGTGTTATTGCCGCCATTATTTACAGGAATGAGGGACCGAAGAGGAAGGAGTATTTTCCGGATGAAGAGGAGGATGTCAACACGGATTAAAATGCAAAACAACGAGGCAAGAAGCCCCAAGGTCAATCTGGTAAAGAGTGGTGTTTCCACATAGGGATTGGGTCTCTGCGGGTTCCTTGTCTTAGCACCAGAAAACGTTAGTATCCGAAAATATCCTCCAACGACAATTTCGTCACTGTTCCGAACTGCTTTTCAATATTTTCGAAAGATACTTCGCTCTCATCGGAAAGGATCAGGTAATATTTGGGTTGATTTTTGATATAATCCTGATTAAATTTCACGATGTCGGGCATAGTGAAGTTGCGGATCGCTTGGTACACATCCGCCCGGTAGTCGTGGTCAAAGCCCATCCGTTTATTTTGGATGTATGTGTTGATCAATGACCTGCGGCTGATCCGGTTGGTCTCAATGCTGTTCAATGCCGCTTCTTTGGCCAAGTTGAACGCCAATTCGGATTGTGGTATTTCGTTGAAAAGCTCATCGAACGCCATGAACGCATCCACTATCTTGTCGTTTTGTGTGGCAATGAAGGAGTAATTGTACATGTAATCGTCTTCTTCCGAAGGCGTTACAAAGGATGAACGGGCAGTGTATGCCAACGATCTCTTCTCGCGCATCTCTTGGAAAACGATAGCGTTCATGCTTCCTCCGAAATATTGATTGTACAACGTGACCACCGGCAGCAACTGCGTGTCGAATTTCACACTGCGGTTATAAGTCACTAAACGGGATTGCGGACCTTTGTATGGAGCAAATAAAACGGTGTTTTCCGTAGCGAGTTGCAAGTCAATTTTTTTCTCCGCCGGAGGCGTGGAAAATGTTCTATACATTTTATACTCATTATTCAGCACGTCAAAAACGGTTTTCATCTTATCCGGACCATAATACAATATTTCCGGCTTGTACTGAAGCAATTCTTTCATAATCGCAATTAATTCAGTGCCAGTCAATGCTTTCAATTGATTTTCGGTTAAGATATATTTTGTCATTTCGGCACCATACATCCCATACGCTTGCAAGGCTCCCAACACGGCATTTTGGTTACTCTTCGCATCGGTGCGGCTTTTCAACAAATCTTGGATCATATTGGACAACGCTTTCTCATCGGGTTGTGCATTGGCGAGCAATTCCATTGTCAAGTGCAAGGCATCCGCAAAATTTTCAGACAAACCGCTGATAATAATCTGAGAATGGTCATCACTGCAACGGGTGGAAATACTGCACGCATAACGGTAATACATCTCCTTGATCTGCTCGGGCGTGTATTTCGCTGTGCCCAAATAGTCAAAATACCCCATCACTATTGGCAACTTGATGTTGTTCATCTCGCCGCAAGTAAATCGCAATGTCAAATTAAATATTTGATTTTCTGTATTTTCCACATAATATATTGGGCATCCTTTGTACGTATTAAATGTGATCTCTTTTTGAAAATCGACAAAAACAGGAGCAATATCTTTAGGTTTGTTTGCTTGTATTTTTTTGTAAAAATCGGACTCAGCATCGCGATTCAAGATGATTTCCGTAATTTCGGGTTTCTCGATCTTGGCTATGTCGGTTAGTGCGCCTTGCCGTTTGTAAACAATGACGTAGTTGTTTGTTTTGAAGTGTTTATTGGCGAATTTAATAACATCTTCTTTAGTAATTTGGCTATAATAGTCG
>JAITVP010000118.1 GCA_031285725.1 Bacteroidales bacterium | reverse complement strand
ATCGCGGGCGCGCAAGGGGTTAAGGTGTCCGGGTCTACCCAAATCCTCGGGTCTGGTGTTCGGATCGGCTAACGCTTTGATGGTGGCAGCCCGGTCGCTCATGGATACGCCGGTAGTACAGCCGTGTCCCAGCAAATCCACCGTCACGGTGAACGGCGTGCCCAGCATGGAGGTATTATTACCCGCCTGCATCTCCAGGTCGAGTTGTCGGCAACGTTCCGAGGTCAATGGCGTGCAGAGCACTCCGCGGCCATGAGTCATCATGAAATTCACCTTTTCCGGTGTTATTTTTTCCGCCGCAATAATGAAATCCCCTTCATTTTCACGGTCTTCATCGTCTACTACAATTAAAAATTTTCCGACTTTGAAATCTTCCAAAGCTTCCTCAATCGTGCTAAGTTTAAAATCCATCTCTATTTTTTTAATTGAATACTTTTTATATACCATCGATCGGTGCTTACTCCGGTTTTGTTGTTAAACCGAATCGCAATTCTGAAATTATTATTTTGAATCACAGATAGATCCAGTGCATTGCTTAAACTATAATTTGACTGGAAATTGGTCAAGTTCGGGCTAAAAGCGTGCCATTCAGCCTCGTTGAAACGGCCATCCACGTGTGTCGTAGAATAGTAAACTTGGAAAAAATCCGGTGCGTTTTGAATGGTCATTCTGTGTTCCAAGTATAAAGAAACTCCCTCTACAGCGGGCAACGATATTTCGGGCGAAATCAACCAATCATCACATGTTGTGTAAGTAGGTGGGTGAAACATAGCTGTTTCCGAATTTTGATATGTCCATTTGGTGCTGCTGCTTGGATCATGTATCGTCCAACCTCCTGAAGTCAGCGAGTTTGCATCGAACGTCATCGTTTTGAGCAACTCTTCTTCCGGAGTATCATTTTGAATGATAATATCATCTTTTGTGCGAAGAAGTAGTTGATATGTAGAGTTATACAAAGATAAAATCCCTTGCAATGTCACTTTGCCTTCGGGACAGGTGGTACTTCTGAACTTGGCGTAGTTGGAGGTGCGCACCACCACAGTGGCTCCGTTGAAGGTCACGGTGTGCTCGGTGGTCACGTCGTTGCCTGAGAGTTGCCGTCCCACGGAAGCTGCGTCAAATTCGCAATCACGGATGATTACCAACTTGCTCTGGTTGTCCGGGTTAAGGTCGGCCACACTTTGTATTTTGGTAACTTCGAACGGCGCTTTGCTCAGATCGGGAAGGCCGTCTTTGGAGAAGTGGTTGTCGATGAATGCGCTGTGGATTTGTCCCACCGCTCCTTGATAGATCCAACCCATGCGGTATTGGTTGTGGTAATCGCCCACAACCAAGCCTTTGCAGTTGATAAACACCTTTTGTCCCACGGGATATTGCGTGTAAATCCCGGTTTTGTTAATTGGAATTTCCAATCCGCCGGTTGCGTCTTGCACGTAGAGCGACTTGTAGATATTGCCGCCTTCATCGGAACTCACCACCCACGCTTCTACAATGAAATTGCCTTTGAGCATGATGCTGTCTAATAGATTGGAGTTGATGGTGTGTAACGCCTTGATGTCGGCGATGGTTTTGTTCGCTTTTTTGCCGCTGTACACGGGCGTTTCAAAAACCGGCTCATCCCACTTGTTTTGACAGGAGGAGAAGATCAGAGCAGCTATGCAAAAAATGATCAGATGTAATGTATAATTTTTCATGACAGTATACTTTTAACAAATTATTGAATGGTAGTGCTGGTTAAAACGACTTTTTCTATGGTCCAATTGGAGGCGCGTTGATCGTGGTAGCGGAAGGCGAGTTTAAAATTTGCGCTGCCGGCCGCCGCATCCGGAATCGCAACGGAGGCCGTGGCGGTGGCGGTCGGATAGGAGTTTAGCGGCAACTCTGTCCAGTCGCTTTCGCTAAATGTGGACGATGCCGTGGTGGAGTAGTATAGTTTAGCATTCTCCGCATTCCCTAAGTCGTTGGGCATTCTGTGGGTCAATGACAAATGGATAGCGGCATGGTTACGCAGGTCAATTGCTGGGGAGATCATCCAAACGTTGTTCTCCTCATCGGTGCTTCCGGTGATATCCACTTTCTGTTGCGAGGAGATGTATCTCCATGATTTTGAACCGGTAACGGTCACGTTTGTCCATCCATTGGAGAAAGGATCAACGGTAAAACTTTCATTAAACACTTCCGATTCCATCACAAAACCATCCAAATCATCTAAAGATCTGATGGTTAACTGATAATCATTGTTATAACGGGTTAAAATTCCAACGATAGAGCCGGTGCCATCGGGCAATATGTCCGCGGCAAAGTCAGCGTAGTTACTGGTGCGGAGAATAACGGTTCCACCACCGTTCAGGTTGACATTCCGGCTGGTGCTTGTATAAGATTCTGAAAACGTTGAAGTTCCACCATTCACGAATGTCGCCCCCGTCAATTTAATGAGTTTGTTGCACAGCCTGGCGGAGAGTTGGCTTGCTGCTGATATTTCCACCGGCGTGGGTTCAGCTTCCGAAAGACCGTCCCTGAAAATGTAGTTGGCTTCCCGGTTGGAGGCGATCGCCTCCATGCTGCCGTTTGCCCACCAACCCAGCTGGTGCAGTTTGCGGTAATCCCCCAGCACCAACCCGTCGCATTTCACAAACACCCGTTGTCCAATCCGGTATTTATGATACAACGTCGTGCTGTTGATCTTGATCTGGATGCCCGCCGTGGAATCCTGAATAGTTATGTATTTGTAGCAGTTGCCGTGCTCATCGCTGGAAACCACAATGCCCGAAATGATCACGCCTTTTGGAACGGAATCGTAAGAATCGGAGGCTCCTACTGCGTGTTTCTCCAATAATTGAGCTATAGTGTGAGTGGCCGGTGCTCCGTCATACGTTGCTACCGGCGCTTGATCCAACTCTTTATCACAAGAGAGGATAAAGAGGGAGAATATCGATAAAAATGCTATGTACCCTTTCATATTGTATATATATTAGTATGTTAGAACTGAAAATTGATGCCGGCAAAAAAGGTGGTTCCCAGCGCATAATAAACCTTGTTTTGGAATTTGTCCACATTATACTCTTTATAGTCGAAACGGTATTGTTCCCAAGCGGTCGTCACCAAATTTCTATTATTAAGTATATTGTTGATATTCACGTTAAAACCAATGGTATATTTATTTACCCGCCACGATTTGCTGATGGAAAAATCGAGGGTGAACTGTCCATCATATTTGCTTTGCGCAATGACCTGTTGGTAGAGTTCTGAATTTTCGTCCAACGTTCCGCGCGCCGCAGAGGTTCGGCGTTCCGGATTCATATCCGTATAAATCTTGTCAAAATAGTTGGCGTTGATGTTGATGTACCAGTAGTTATGGTTGAATTTCAGTCCGATGGTGCCGGCTGCTTGCGGAGAACCGGAAATGTGGAAGTTTTTCCAGTAGACCGTTTGTGACTGATCCATGTTGTCGTCGCCCAAAATGTCGTATCCGTTTTCCGCGTTGATCATCACGGAAGGACGGCTGGTGTAAATATAATCGCCGAAATTACCGGCCACGATCAATGACAGGAAGGATACCAGTTTGATCTCCGTGCCCAATTCCAAGCCAATGTGCCGCTGGTCGATACCACTCATGGAGTAGTTCACCATGCTGGCGTAATCGTCGTGATAGAAACTGGTCAGTTTGGTGCGGTCTTTGATGGCTGCGAAATAACCGGTAAAGCGCATCTTGAAGCCTGGATAGTTCATGATGTAGGAGAAATCGGCTGCCATGATCTTTTCATTTTCCAAATTAGCAACGTATGTATTCCTGATTCTGGGTGCCACGAATGCGTTCAGGATGCCGGGTGCTTCCGTGTTTAATTGTCCGTTCAATACCAAATAGTTACGTCCTGTAATTTTGTAAGTGACACCGGCTTTAGCCGCTGCGTTCACGAAAGATTTGGTTTCTGATTTTCCGTAAGAGTTTTCCGGAAAACGGCCGTTGCGCATGTTGCCATTCCGCCAAAACTGTGTGGAACCTAACGATGCGCCCACATGGAAATCGACTTTTTTGTAGGTGAAATCCATCATGCCCCATAACGATTGATTATATATGCAGTAATCATAATCGTAGCCAAATACGTTGCCCTCGGTTAACTGTTTGTCTTTGTTATCCAAGTCATTGTAGATCACATCCACATCCTCGGGAAAATCGCCTTCAGAGTACTTATCCACGTCCAACCAATATAAACCACCCAGCAAATCGTTGATGGTTTTGTAGTTACGTTGTTTTATGCCGCGAACGTCGATGCCGGCGGAAATTTTAATGTTGTCGTTGATGGTGGCGATGAGGTTGGAAGCTCCCCCGATCTGCACGTGGCTGTATATCCGATTTTCAATCATGTATTGCGCCTTATCGCCTTGCGTTGTGGCAAGTTGGTTCACGGCATACATGTTATCCCAATTGATTTGGCGATACGACGCGTCGGTGAGCCAAAGATCGGAAACGGCTGCTTGCATGTTTTCATCTTCCTGATAGCTTGGTAGATAACGGTAATAATCGGGCCGCGGGTCTTCTGCATCGTACCAGTTCAACGAAGTCGTTGAATTTTTCCCGAAGGAAGCCGAAAGGGTAGAGGTGATGACATACTTGTTGTTTTCTGGCGTGAAATAGTGGGTCAACATCGCCACCGGTTCATGGATAGTGCGTATGCGGGCATTCCGTTTCTGCCCGTTATACCATCCCCAATTGGGATTGTAGTAATTATCATCCAACAATTGGTACACTTCGTTCACGGAATTTCCTTGGATACTGCGTCGCACGGGTGTGCCGAACACGGTCAGGTTCACGGCGTGTTTATGGTTGAATTTCTTCTCTGCCGCCAGAAAATAGCTGAATCCGTTGTAGGAAACGCCATCCACGTAAGTGAGCTGGTCGCCGAACCGTGTCGAAAAAGAAGCGGCGAACGACCATCCGCTCTTCCGAATCCCGGAGGCTATGGTTGCCATGAGTCGATTGTTGTAAGATTGATTGGACAAGGAGTAGGTTGCGCGCACTTGCTTACGGTAGGCGGATGCCCGGAGGTTGTAGTTGGTCGCGCCGCCAATGCCGCCAAAAAGGAACGATGTCGAATTCATGTTCGTCACCGCTTCCGGATAACGAACCACATGATTCAAACCGCCCCACTGCGAAAAGCTTGCCCGTCCGGTTACCAAACTGTTCATTGAGTAGTTGTTAATCCCGATAGTCTGGTATTCCCCATCCAACCCGCGAGGTTTAAAATACGCAATGCTGAAAATGTAGGAGATATTCCCCAGATAGACATCCTGCGAAGAGTGCAACAGCCCCGGAATAAAGTAGTTGTTTCCTACGCCGTCGTCATCCTCCTGCCCATCGTCAATATCCGAAGGAGAGGGCTGTTCCGTAGAGGGTGCCGAGATCTCTTTTTTTGTTGTATCTGTTTGATTGTAAGCTATTCCCGTAAATAAAAGAAAGATGAATGTTAAGAATAGATATTTTTTCATAGTATCGTTTTTATTACTGTAAAAATCAGGGCAAAAATACTAAAAAGTTAACGAGTTGACCTAGCAAGCAAGTTGATAAGTTGACAAGTGAACACTCAACTCGTCAACTTGTTTACAGGGCAACGTGTCACTTTCAAAAAAAATGTATTTTTGCGCACAAGAGAAGTTAAGATAAAAAATTGGAAATGATATAGGAAGATGACACGAAACCATAGACAAACGCATAGCATGAAAAAAATAATACTAATCCTTGGAATTGTATTTCCGCTCTTTTCCCATATTGGTTTATTTTCTCAACAAAATAACCATAATATCGCAATTATTGGATTCTATAATCTTGAAAATCTTTTTGATACGGAAAATGATATCTCAATCGACGATGAACAATTTTTGCCGCATGGGGCTTATCAATGGACACCGGAACGGTATCAGAAAAAACTGAACGACCTCTCGAAAGTGATCTCCTCGATGGCCAAAGAGTATGGTGGTGTGGCGATTTTGGGATTGTCGGAAATCGAAAACCGCGGGGTAGTGGAAGATTTGGTGCACACGGAGTTGCTGGAACAGTTCGGATTCGGCATCGTCCACCACGACTCGCCCGACCGACGCGGCGTGGATGTGGGATTGATCTACCGGAAAGACCGTTTCCGATTTTTGGGACAGAAAGCCTACCGTTTGCACTATCCGGCGGACACGACGTTCCGCACCCGCGACCAACTGCTGGTGACCGGAATCTTGGATAAAACGGATACATTGCATATCCTCGTAAATCACTGGCCTTCAAAGAGTGGAGGAGAAAAACGCAGTATGCCGATGCGCAACGCCGCCGCCCAGCTCTCCATGCATATTGCGGATTCCCTCCTGAACGCAAATCCCAACACCAAGGTGATCATCATGGGGGACTTGAACGACAGCCCTACCTCAAAAACCTTAACCGAGTATCTCGGTGCTAAAGGTAAAATCAAAGATACCGGCGAGAAAGATCTGTTCAATCCCATGTGGCAACTGTATCGCGACGGGATCGGCTCGTATGCTTACCGCGATGCTTGGGATCTGATCGATATGATCATCATCTCCAACGGATTGTTGCATCCGGCTCCAGGCTCTTATAAATACAAGGGTGTGGAGATTGTCCGGCCAGGTTTCCTGCTCACCAAAACCGGTTCCTACACGGGATACCCTTTCCGGACGTACGCCGGTGGCGCCTACCAGGGCGGATATAGCGACCACTTACCCGTATACATTATTCTTCAACGATAAATTAAAGATGGCAGAGACGAAAAAATTAGTAATTATCCCCACTTACAATGAGAAGGAAAATATCGAGAATATCATTAGGAAGACATTCTCCGTTTTCGACACGGATGTGTTGATTATTGATGACGGTTCGCCGGACAGCACCGCAGCCATAGTGAAAAACCTGATCAGTGAGTATCCCGGTAAATTATTTATTGAAGAACGTTCCGGCAAACTGGGATTAGGCACTGCGTACATCCACGGTTTCAAGTGGGCGATTGATCGGGGTTATGATTTCCTGTTCGAAATGGACGCCGATTTTTCACACAATCCCGAAGATTTGCAGCGGCTGTATAACGCTTGCATCGAAGAGAATGCGGATTTGGCGATCGGGTCTCGCTATTGCCAAGGGGTAAACGTGCTGAACTGGCCCATGTCGCGCCTGCTGATCTCCTACTACGGCTCAATGTACGTGCGGTTTATCCTCAACATCCCCGTGATGGACACCACCGCCGGCTTCAAGTGCTACCGTGTATCCGCATTGAAGAGTGTCGATTTCGACAAAATACACCACATCGGGTATGGTTTCCAAATTGAGATGAAGTTCAACATGTACAAGTTGAAATACAAAATAGTGGAGGTTCCGATCATCTTCAAAGACCGCACGGAAGGCACATCCAAGATGAGTTCCGGCATTTTCAAGGAGGCCATCTTCGGCGTGATCGGCTTGCGGATACGGAGTTTGTTTCGGAAGTGGGAGAGCCATTTACAACCCTAAGGAGACGTTGTTGAGCACCTGAGACAAGATCTTCGCCTTCGTCGGATTATTTTTAGGATTTGTGTAAAATAGGGGGTGAAAAAGGTGCGACAGATTATTAATCTATAGTATGATTATATAAAATAGATTTTTTATTACTTTTGCCGAACATTAATATTAAAAAAAATGTAACTATTTTACTTTTTATCTTTGCTTGTACAATTACACTGAACAGCGGCACCACAGGACCGCTGCAATGAGTGTATAATCTCTCCAACCGGACGCTTACCATTACCGGTACAGGTGCCATGTCCAACTATTCTGTCGAAACCATCCCGTGGCGTGCGTATCGGGAGATTACCCGCGTAATCATTGGCAACTCGGTTACAACCATTGGGAATTATGCTTTTAGTAGCTGCCCCCTGACAGAAGTAACCAGCCTTGCCTGCACGCCGCCGGTAACAGGCGTCAATATATTTCAGCATGTAGACATTTCTGCCTGCACGCTGAAAGTGCCCGGCGTTTCGCTTGAGCCTTACCAAGCCGCCGATACATGGGAGGACTTTGGAACCATTGAAGCACTGGCACCTGTGGGGAACTACAGCGCGGTGATATGCTACGGGAGTTCCTATACGGATGCCAACTTCACCGAACCGATAGACGCTGCGGGCGTTTACTATGCCGCGCTGGCCAACAGCGCCGGCTGCGACAGCATCGTCCGCCTGAACCTTACCCTGTCTCCGCACGGAGTAACCGGTTCGCT
>JAITVP010000084.1 GCA_031285725.1 Bacteroidales bacterium | reverse complement strand
ACACGTACTCAAACCCAGTGATTTTGGTCACCATGTCTTTCATCTTGAAAAACGAGGTTGCTCCGGCATAACTCTCGTCGCCCAGCATCATTTCCGACCATTGGCGGTCGGTCATCGAACCGGTTCCCGAATCGGTGATCAAGTCAATGTACACCTGTTCTGATTTCAATTGAAACACATTGTTGTGAGCTTCTTTAATCCATTTTTCACGCTCCTTGAGCGTGCTTTTCCGGATCGGCTCAACCATCTTAATTTTCCAAGATTCTGCAAAAGGTAATTCCATAATATTTATTTTTTGTTATTATTTATTTTTTAGAGTGGCAAGTGACGAGTTAACTCGTCAACTTGTCTCGTGAAACGTCATAGCATTTCGGGCAATTTTGGCACCCTATGCTATTTTCATTTGTCGTAAATTCGTTAGTTATTTTACCTGTTGCGTCATAATAAATCCATTTCCCGTCGCAATTTCCATTTTTATACTGCCCGTCAATCCAAATTTTTCCGTTTTCATGGAAAATTTTGTACGAACCATCTAATTTTCCATCATTGTAATTTGCAATAGATTTGAGTGTTGCGCCATCTTCGAAATAAGATTTCCACTCGCCATTCCGTTTGTCGTCTTGCACGTAGCCTTCCACATACTTTTTTTTGCCGGGCAGATAGTGGATCTCCCGATTGTGCTTTCCGATAGGATTTCCTTGCGCATCTACCGGATAATAATAAACGACTTTCGGCGTGCTATCCGGATTCAGGGTCATTACCTTCCGTCCCGGCATAGTTTCATCGGGATCCACCGCACCCGCCTTTGATCCGCCCAGCTGGCAAGAGTGGAAAATGAGAAACGAAAGCAGAAGGAAAAAGAGAAAATATTTTTTCATAGTTGTTTTGTTTGGGGTTAGTAGTTTGGGGGCAATTTTCTATAAACCATAACCCCAAAATTTAAAATTATTTTCCTTCATAGTAAGCATTCAACCGGTCAAGTACCTGTTTCGTAATGTCTCTCGTGGGATCGGCGTAGATCAGTTGGCCGCCGTATTGGTAAGAGAGAATATAAGAGGCGTTGTATTCGGCGTTCACGATTTGGGTTGCCAAGACAATAGAGTCCATTACTTGCTGCAATGCCGTTAACTGCCGGGATTTAATGTTTACGTCAGCCATCTCGAAATCATATTCCAGTTTGTCGCGTTCGTCGGTCAACATTTTTTCCGTGTTCATAGCTTGTTGCTCGGTCAGGGTGTTGGCTTGTAGATTTTGTTGGAACTGATTCACTTTCTGTTGGAAAGTCTCCTGGCGATTCGCAAAAGAGGCCTCTAACCGTTTTTTATCTTGGTCAATGTCTTTTTCTAAAATATCCACCAACGCATAATATGCTTGGAGGGTATCCATGTTGATGAACAACACCTCGCCATTGCCTGGCTCATTGCTTACAATCGGTTGATACGAAGCCAATGACGGGGTAGCAGAGGTTTTCGCTTTTTTTTCACCGGTGAAATATAGAACATACAACACCGCTAACCCGACCAATAATACTACGTTCAATATGATTAAAATTGGCGACTGTTTCTTCGGTTTATGTTCCTGCGTTGGTTGCGCCATGTTCTCGACTTGATTTTCTTGTTCCATCATTCTTAATCCTTAATTATCAATTATTAATTCTAATTGCCAACGTCTGACAAATACTTAATTCTCATAATTCGTATTTCTTCCATCGAATATTCATTTTCGCCCAATTCATCGAGAGCTGCTTGCGGAGAATCGGTTTCGGCTTCGGCGAAATAGTCGAGGATATCTTCTTGGTGCCCCGGGTCGATAAATTCATCGATATAATAATCAATGTCCAACTTCGTTCCGGAGATCACGATATTCTCAATTTCCGTCAACAGTTCGTCCAAATCCAACCCTTTTGCAATGGCGATATCTTCAAAGTTCAACTTCCGGTCAATGCTTTGGATGATGTAAACTTTGATGGCCGATTTTTTGATTACCGATTTCACGACAAAGTCTTGGGGCCTTTCGATTTCATTGTCAATGACATACTTCTTGATGAGGTCGGCGAACGGTTTGCCATATTTTTGCGCTTTTCCGGTACCCACACCGCTGATGTGTGTCATCTCCTCCAATGTGGTGGGATATTGAATGCACATGTCTTCCAACGAAGGATCTTGGAAAATAATATACGGAGGGAGATTTTCTTTCTGTGAAATCTCTTTTCGCAGATCTTTTAGCAGCGAGAAGAGCGTTTTGTCCATGGCATCGCCTTTCGGGATGGCGTTGTCGAGAATTTCCTCGTCTTCGTCCTGCTCCTCTTTCGCCGGCTTTACAATCTGCACGGAGTAAGGATTGATCATGTATTTCTCGCCTTTCGGCGTAATTTTCAATAGAGAGTGGTTTTCGATATCCTTGACTAACAAATTCTCAAAGATAGCGAGGCGGGTGACATTCGACCAGAACTTCGCATCATATTCCTGACCTTCTCCGAATTGTTTCAACTTGTTGTGCTTGAATTTCACGACAGAGGTCGTTTTTTCTCCGGTCAGGATGTCGATGATGTGTTCTTCTGTAAACTGCTGCTTCACCGTTTGGATGACTTCCAAAGCGAGTTGAATATGTTCCGATGCGTTCATTTTGGGTTTAGGATAATTACAGTTATCACAATTGTTGCAATTTTCTTTTTCATAGTCTTCTCCGAAATAGTGCAAAAGGTGTTTTCTCCTACAACTGGTTGATTCAGCATAAGATGCCGTTTCAGTCAGAAGTTGTTTCACGATTTCCTGTTCGGAGACGGTTTTTTTGTTTGAGAATTTTTCTAATTTGTTCAAATCCGCATAGTCGTAGAAAGCGACACACTGTCCTTCGCCGTCGTCGCGTCCGCCGCGTCCGGTTTCTTGGTAGTAGCCTTCCAGACTTTTTGGCATATCGTAATGGATGACAAACCGCACGTCGGGTTTGTCAATTCCCATCCCGAAAGCGATCGTCGCCACGATCACGTGGGTGTTTTCCATCAAAAACGCATCTTGGTTTTCCACACGGGTGTGCGAATCCAATCCGGCATGATACGGCAGTGCCTTGATCTTGTTCACCTGCAGAAAACTAGCTAATTCTTCCACTTTCTTGCGGCTCAAGCAGTAAATGATTCCCGACTTGCCTTCATTGTTTCGGATGAATTTAACAATTTCTTTGTTTACATTCTTGTCTTTTTCACGGATTTCATAATATAAATTGGGACGGTTAAACGAGGAGATGAAAACCTCAGCCTTGTCCATGCCCAAGTTTTTCTGTATGTCGCTCTGCACCTTGGGCGTTGCCGTTGCCGTGAGCGCCATTACGGGAACATTTTTTCCGATGGTGTCCACAATATTCCTGATTCGCCGGTATTCCGGGCGGAAATCGTGTCCCCACTCCGAGATGCAATGTGCTTCATCAATAGCATAAAACGAAATGTCAATCTCTCTAAAAAAATCAACATTTTCCTCTTTCGTTAAGGATTCCGGTGCAACGTACAGCAGTTTTGTCTTTCCTGACAATAAATCCTCATGCACTTTCTTGATTTCGGCTTTTGTCAGCGAAGAGTTGAGAAAATGCGCTATGCCTATGTCGGTGCCGAAATTCCGGATCGCATCGACCTGGTTTTTCATCAGGGCGATGAGCGGAGAAATGATAATGGCGGTTCCTTCTAACATCAAGGCTGGCAGCTGGTAACACAGTGATTTCCCGCCGCCGGTTGGCATAATGACAAAACAATCTTTACCTTTGAGCAATGACTTAATCACTTTTTGTTGCTCCCCCTTGAATGAATTGAAGCCAAAAAATTTCTTCAGCATTGTCTGTAAATCTTTTGTCGTGTAGTTTTGCATGCTAACTCAGTTGTTTTATTTGTAGTGAAACGTTATGATTGTATAGACTTTTGGCTCTCTTTTTTCTCGATCAAAAATCATAAACAAAAGTATAAAATAGTTTTGACATAGTAGATGGTTTCTGTGTTTTTTTACAATATTCACGTTATCAATGAAATAAAATTACAATACCGCATTTTTCAACAAATACTTTTTGATGTAATTGTTGGTGGCTTCTTCAAGGGTACGGGCTTTTTTGTGGTAGCCAATACCCCGAAGTTTTCGCATATCCGCTTGAGTGTAGTATTGGTATTTATCCCGTATATCATCCGGAATATCAATAAAATTGATATTCGGTTCCAAATTCAATGCCCGAAAAGTGGCATTTGCCAGCGCCAAAAACGGCCGTGCATAGCCGGTGCCCAAATTGTATAAACCATTGGGTCGCGGTTTCAGCAGAAACCAATGGAGAATAGCGGTAACATCCTTCACGTAGATGAAATCCCGCATTTGTTCGCCATCCGTAAACGCGGGATTGTGCGAATGGAAAAGGTTCATATCGCCGTTTTTCTGTATATGATTGAAAGCATGGAAAATAACGGATGCCATTCGCCCTTTGTGATATTCGTTCGGTCCATACACGTTGAAAAACTTAAACCCTGCCCAGTAGGGCGGTGTGGCGGATTGCTTGCCCACCCAACGGTCGAACTCCTGCTTCGATTTTCCATAAGGATTAAGAGGAACGATCTGGCGGGTGGTTTCCCAATCGTCTTTGTAGCCAAACTCGCCGTTTCCGTAAGTGGCTGCGGAAGAGGCGTATAATAAAGGGATGTTGCGAAAAGTGCAAAGATTCCAAACATCGCGCGAATAGTCAAGGTTTAACTCTTCCAGCACGGCGTAATTTATCTCTGCCGTATCGGTACGGGCACCCAAGTGGATCACTGTGTCGATGTGGAGCGCATTTTTTTCCGCCCATGCAAAAAAATCATGACGATCAATCTTGTCGATATACTTCTTGTTTTCCCAGTTGCGTTTTTTGTGTTCTTTACTGAAATCATCCACCAGAATCAGATTCTCGATTCCGGCTTTGTTCAACCTTGCTGCCATGCAGCTGCCTATGAATCCTGCGGCACCAGTGATAACTATCATATTGTTGAATTGTTAAAGGGTTGGGAGTTAGGAGTTAGGAGTGTCAACTCCATTCGCCGTTTTCCGCTTATTCTTAATTCTTCATTCATAATGACCAAGATTTCCTTCGGCTCTTTTACCATAAAGTCTGCGCCGGCGGTTTCGAGTTCTTGGCGGTTACGGAAACCCCAGAGGACACCCACTTTACAGACGTTAGCGCCGGCTGCGGTCTCCATGTCCACGGCGGTGTCGCCCACATAGAGGACTTCCGATTTCTCTACGCCCGTTATTTTCAGGATCTCTTCCACGATGGCGGGATGGGGTTTGGGCGGAACACCCTCGCGGTAACCCAACACGGCGGCGAAATCGATGCCGGGGAAATATCGTTCCACCAATGGTTCCATGGCGGATTGCACCTTGTTGGAGGCAATTGCCACCATCACGCCCCGTTGTCGAAAATCATGGAAAAGTTCGAGAATGCCGGGATATGTGCGGGTCTTATCCTCCTTGTGAAGTTCGTAATAGGGGAGAAATTCTTGGTATAACGTCTCGACTTTCTCGGACGTGCGTTCCGTTTGGGGGATGGCTCGCTCGATGAGCGTTTTGATACCATTCCCCACAAAGTAGCGATACGCATCCAACGGATGTTCTGGATAATCGTGGTTGCGTAGCAGGTGGTTGGTGCAATCGGCCAAATCCTGCAACGTGTCCAAGATGGTTCCGTCCATGTCGAAAATGACTAGCTTGATCATGTTAAAACATCGTTTTAAAGGTTCTGAAGTTTTCGGATTGCAAATCCTTTTCGTTGACGATAGGATTGTCTATTTGCCAATCGATGGCCAAATCGGGATCGTCGAAACGGATGGTGACTTCCGAATCTTTATGGTATAAATTGGAACATTTGTATGCGAAAATCGTATCATCCTCCAACGCTGCGAAACCGTGCGCAAATCCCTTCGGAATGAAGAATTGCAGATGGTTTTCTCCGGTCAACACCACGGAAAAATGCAGGCCATATGTGGTGCTATCTTTGCGAAGATCCACTGCCGCATCCAACACCGACCCTTGAATAACCCTGACCAATTTATCTTGTGCAAAAGGCGGTTTTTGAAAATGTAATCCTCTGATTACTCTTTTTTTAGAACAAGACTGGTTGTCTTGTACAAATGGCGTGTCGATACCCAACTCACGGTATCGTTTCGCGTTATAACTCTCGTAAAAATAACCCCGCTTATCCGCAAAGACACTCGGCTTGATTACGATGAGACCCTCTATGCCAGTTTTTATAACCTCCATGCTTAATTTTTTGGAAGGGCAAAAATAGGAAAAAATCCTGCGTGTGTATTCATAGCCCACCTGTTTCTCAGGGCTAAATCATTAAAACAAACAAAACAGTATATTTATTTTTTGAAACGCCCATATAAACATTTGATTGTTAATATTTTATATACTGAATGGGAGAGTATTTTTTGTATATTTGCCTCATAATCAATAAATTAAATTTATTATGAGAAAGACATTTTTATCTTATTTTTGCACCATCAAAGACCACAGAATCAATCGAAGAAAACGTCATCCCTTGGA
>JAITVP010000158.1 GCA_031285725.1 Bacteroidales bacterium | reverse complement strand
AAGCCAATAAAAGGAATCCGTTTGCGGAATACGGTTTCGACCATTCCATCATGATACGAAGCGCAACGGAAACTGTATTTGAGGAGTTTTTCGATTTGGAGGACACGGTGGAACTCGGCAGTGTCTATTTCAACATTCGCACATACGAAATTGTCGGCTTTATTCCGGAGGAAAAACTGAAAAATGAAATAGCGGTGGATTTAATCGCATTGAGTGTTGACCCGAAAGCCCATTTGTACTGGTGGGTTACGCCGTATGCATATTGTTTGAATAATCCGATAAAGTTGGTGGATCCTAATGGAATGGAAGTGATTATAACAGGTGATCAAGCACAAGCGGCCTTTAGCAGTTTGCAGGAAGGCACAAATCTGACGTTGAGCATAGATAAAAATGGCAAAGTTACTGCCGATGGGGATGTGGTAAATGACAACGACCAACAGCTACTTGATGCCATAAACAGCCAAGATGTCACCGTGAATATAGATGCTTCCGATCAAAACTCAGCTGGAGAATACCATGGGACGACCTACGATGCGGGAACCAACACGGCATCCAGTTCAATGCATGTCGATGTTAAGGAACTTGGCTCTCTCGAAAAATCGGGGGCTGCGGGTTCGGGAATGATGCACGAAGTGACGGAAGGCCATCAAATGGGGCTAATTGCCATCAAGGAAAAAACGGACATCTCGGCGGCGGCATGGACACTGGCGACGGAAACTATTACCGGCAGTGGGTGGGAGAGAACTATTCATACTAAAAATCCTTTAAATCCAAGAGATTATGATTTTTATAACACCGGACATTCCCGAGCTACTCGCGCGCCAAATGAAATGAGCCGAAAGCAAGCGAGCAGTTATAAATCTCCTCAATTAAAATACGCCCGTCCAATTTTTGAAAGATATAAATTCTAATTAGATATTCATGGATCTTTTTAAAATTCAACACTTTAGAAATGCGTTTCCCCTTTTTATTGGAACTGTACTTTTCATTTGTCCATTTGCCAATGTTTTGGCACAAATCAATGTCGATTCTTTGCCGAAGGATCCGTTGAACAGTATTTGGAAATATCCAGCTCCTGTGAGGAACTACGATTTGTCGTTTTTATTGCAAGAAGACAGTTGTTATGATTTTAAAATAACGGGCATAAAATCCTTGCCGGAAGGATACATTATGCAGGCGCGCACCTGCGTCGACAGCCTCAATGTACGGGCTTACTTGGTAACACCCAAGGGGTATCCCATTAAATCCGTGCAAAAAAGGATAAAAAGGGGGAAAAACTACAGGCTACATCTTCGCAGATATTTTCTTTTACCCGCGCGAGTGGGAATTGAAGCTGGCAGCACGGTGGATGTCATGCTGGGAAACAAGGTCATAAGCATCAATGAAAACGGAGAGTATACTTATCTGTTTACCTCTCTTGACATGGAAGGCTTGTATCAAATAAAAAGCCGGGATGTCGCCGTTAAAAAACAGAAATTTCAAAAGGAGGAAGCGAATCTTAAAAACAATATTCTTCCTTTTTTGGAATACGTCTCTTGGGGCGTACAACCCAACAATCTGCTTGATATCATCGACACAACGCAAGTCAAGCGCTCTTTGCGCAAATATGGGAAACATTATTGGAGTAGACACCCCTCGGACATCTATCATCCCGAAAGGAGATATGAATGGCAACTGGATCATCCTGTCGAGAAACACGATTGGAGGTACTGGGACAGTATAAATCCAAAAAATTATGACGAGGTCTTTTGGAGGATGCTGAAAAGGGATTATCATTTGCCGCTAACCGTCCAAGATGTGTGCAGAGACTCCTTGTATTCGAGCATCAAGTTAAAATTGTTGTATTATTCAAAACCGAATATATACACTGTTCAGGTGGCGTGGAAAATCCCCAATGTAAACAAAACATACGTAGCCATACTGAACATCCAAAGAAAGGAAGATGCGTATAAAGTCATTGGTTTTAACAGGGCATATGGTGGATATCACCTTTATTTGGAAGAAGGGAATGAGCGATTTGTTCCGTATGAATAACGTTGCAAAATCAAAAACAGGTTGAGTAATAAGAGAAAGTTAAAAAATGGGATTGTTCAAAGAGAAAACGCACTTTGCGGAATTAACCACAAGAATACACCAATTCGGCTACCGGAAAATGCCCGACGGGATGTATCAAAACTGGCTAAGCGGCATGAAATCAGGAGAAAGAGATAATTTACAAGGAATGGAAATGAGCAGCACAACAGTCGCCCAAGCCAAAGAACACAGTCCATTTGTGAAATATGGATACGATAGGCCTATGGTTTTCACCGCCTCATACGGCATGTTTGAAGAATTTCACGATTTTTTAGACACGGTGGAAATTGGCAATATCCTGTTTGACTGTGTCAACCATACAATAGTAGGATTTCTTTCAGCGGAAGATATAGAAGTGAGGGCGGACATTTTGCCCTTGTCCGTTGACCCGCATGCGGACCGGTATTGGTGGGTTACGCCGTATGCGTATTGTAATAATAATCCGATTAAAATTGTTGATCCGGATGGAAGGGATATCATTACAGTGGATGAACGAGGAGGAATTACAATAGAACAATGCTCAGGAAATGACATCCTTACATCAACGACAACCCATAAAACAAAAGAATTATCAGGTAATGGGGTTTTTAGAGCAGAAGGAGTACAGTGGTCTCAAACAAAAGACGAACATGGAAATCTTATGGGCACCTCTAAAAACTCCCCCAAAATTCACCGAGATGTTTCCTATTGCTAAAAATCAGTATTTTTGCGCATGAAAACATTCAAAAGACACAGGGATTACGGATTTTGGGATCAGGATA
>JAITVP010000062.1 GCA_031285725.1 Bacteroidales bacterium | reverse complement strand
CATCCTTAAAAGGGATGTGCTCTACCTGCTGAGCTACTGAAACATCCGTCATTTGAGGACTGCAAAAGTAATATTTTTTCTTTCCACTTGACCATTTTACCGGTATTTTTTTATTTTGTGCATTCAATGAGCTGTTTATCAAATGTATAAAAATAAAAAATCTACATGTAATATCCTGTTTCCATTCATTTTGATTCTCTTGTCAAGGCCAAATCTCGTCATAATTCTAACAATTTTTCCTTTTTCCAGCACAATGTTGCTATGGTAATGAAGTTTTTTTTCTATCCATTCCATGGTCTTCCATGTTGGAAAAATATGCGGAAAATGATTCGTTCATAGTATTATATTTTATTGATTATGAGGAAAATATACAAATAATATCAATACAAAACATGGATTGAAAACAAGTTGTAAAATCATTTTTGATGAAAGAGTATGCTTTTTTAATGATTTTGACTTGGTTTGTCCTGAGAGAAAAGGGCACGTTTTCAAATTGTTTGCTATTTTTGCGCCCTGCAAAATATACACCATAAATATAAAACATGCGTCCTGATTTTAGTAAAGTAAGTCATAAAACCGCTCCTAAAAAAACAATGGGTTTTGAGGAGTGGGCAAAAGAAAACGGCATCGACATGTCGTGGATTACCGCCGAACAGATTGCGGTGAAACCGGTATACGGCCAAGAGGATTTAGCCGGTATGGAACACCTCAATTATGCGGCAGGGCTGCCTCCTTTTCTGCGGGGACCCTACTCCACCATGTATGTCAACAAACCGTGGACGATCCGGCAGTATGCGGGATTCTCAACGGCGGAAGAGTCTAATGCCTTTTACCGCAGGAATTTGGCGGCGGGGCAAAAGGGACTTTCCATTGCATTCGACTTGGCCACGCACCGTGGCTACGACTCGGATCATCCCCGGGTAGTAGGCGATGTGGGAAAAGCCGGTGTTGCCGTGGATTCCATCTTAGACATGAAAATATTGTTTGACCAGATCCCACTGGATCAGATGTCCGTTTCCATGACGATGAACGGTGCGGTGCTGCCGATTTTGGCGTTCTACATTCTGGCGGCCGAAGAGCAGGGTGTTCCGATGGAAAAACTCACGGGTACGATCCAAAACGACATTCTCAAGGAGTTTATGGTACGGAACACATATATATATCCGCCGCTTCCCTCGATGAAAATTATTGCGGATATTTTTCAATTTACCGCGCAAAACATGCCGAAATTCAACTCCATCTCCATCTCTGGCTACCATATGCAGGAGGCGGGAGCCACATGCGACATTGAATTGGCCTACACGCTGGCGGATGGTCTGGAGTATCTTCGCACTGGCGTCAACGCCGGCATGAGTATCGATGATTTCGCTCCGCGTTTGTCTTTTTTCTGGGCGATCGGAATGAACCACTTTATGGAAATTGCTAAGATGCGAGCAGCCAGAATGTTGTGGGCGAAGATCGTGAAACAGTTTAATCCGAAAAATCCGAAATCAATGGCACTGCGGACACACTCCCAAACCTCGGGATGGTCGCTGACAGAGCAAGATCCGTTCAACAACGTGGCTCGGACGTGCATTGAAGCGATGGGTGCCGCCCTCGGACACACGCAATCTCTCCACACCAACGCATTAGACGAAGCGATCGCATTGCCGACCGACTTCTCGGCGCGTATTGCGCGTAACACGCAGATTTACATACAAGAAGAAACGCAAGTTTGTCGGGCGGTGGATCCGTGGGCAGGTTCCTATTATGTGGAAACGTTGACGCACCTCATTGCGCAACGGGCGTGGGAACATATTCAAGAAATCGAGTCGCTGGGCGGTATGGCGAAAGCTATCGAAACCGGTATTCCGAAAATGAGAATAGAGGAAGCTGCTGCAAGAAAGCAGGCGAGAATCGACTCCGGCGTGGAATCAATCATTGGTATAAATAAATATAAACTGGAAAAAGAGGATCCGATCGAGACGTTGGAAGTGGACAACACGGCGGTGCGGGAAGCGCAGCTGAAACGGTTGGCAAAATTGCGTGCGGAACGGAATAATAACGAGGTACAGGCCGCTTTGAATGCCATCACGACCTGTGCGGAGACCGGCAAGGGCAACTTGTTGGAACTCTCGGTTGATGCAGCGCGCAAGCGAGCGTCTTTGGGCGAAATTTCCGACGCCTTAGAAAAAGTGTTCGGACGTTATAAAGCTAATATTAACTTGATTACAGGCGTGTACAGTTCAGAACAAAAAAACAATACGAGCTTTAACAAGGCCCGCGAAATAGCGGACAAGTTTGCAGCGAAAGAAGGCCGAAGACCCCGTATCATGGTGGCGAAAATGGGACAAGACGGCCACGACCGCGGTGCGAAAGTCGTTTCCACAGGCTATGCCGACATCGGCTTCGATGTGGATATGGGCCCGTTGTTTCAAACCCCGGAAGAGGCTGCTAAACAGGCCGTTGAAAACGACGTGCACGTGTTGGGCGTATCTTCGTTGGCTGCCGGTCACAAAACACTGGTTCCGCAAGTAATTGAGGAACTCAGAAAGCTGGGACGGGAAGATATCATGGTGATCGTGGGTGGCGTGATTCCCCCACAAGATTACGACTTCCTTTACAAAGCCGGTGCCGCAGCCATCTTTGGACCTGGTTCCGTGATTAGCGATTGCGCAATTAAGATATTGGAGATGCTGGAATGTTAGGTTTGGGATGTCAGGTACTCTCCATATAAATAAGGTAGTTATGAGAAAACTAAGTATCCTGATTATCCTCTGTGTCTATGTAGGCGCCCTCTGTGCGCAGCCCAACTTCAATTCCCTTCGCATCACTTACGAACACAGCTATCATGGCGAGGTGCGTCCCAATTATTACACTATTATGGAAATTTCCAAGGAGTGGGCGAGGGTTGGCGTGATGGATGATGAAAAACATCCTGATGCGCCGGAACAGCAGACTTATTTGAACTACACCGATAGCACGGAGATTCGTTATGCAATGATGAAAGACGGGGAGGAAATCTATACGGTGAGAAAATTTTTTATCGGAGTGGGTATAGAGAAGCTGAAGGATACAGAGGTGATTGCGGGATATGAATGCGAGAAGGTGAAAACGGTGATAAACTCAAATACTCTCGAAATTTGGTACACAAGAGCGTTGGGCGTGTGCGGAACGGTGCAGTCGGGCGTGGGTGTGCCGGACGGATTGGTGTTGAAAATCGTGCGCAACGGGCAAAGCGAGGTAAAGGCAGTGCAAGTGGATATGAACAAGCAGATTATGCAATTGGAACCACGTTTGGAAAATGCCCGCGAACTGACTGCCGTGGCTTTTAATTATAAAATACAGCAAAGTCTCGTAGTTGATATTCCCATTTTTGACCATGAAAGTATCTATTTTAGAGATATTCCCAAAACGGAAAAAGTGAGCAACACGGAAGTGATGCGGTTCGCCAATGGTTCCATTATCTTGAAAAAGGTGAAATTGCCCGAAAATGTAGAAGATTATTCGATTTTTGCCGAATTGTCACACTATTCGGAAGGCGATGCTTATGACCGTACCGGTTCGGTGTTCATGATCCCGGTAAATAAAAAACAATCTTTTTTGGACGGATTATTGAATGGAAAAGAAGCCCTGCCTCCATATTTAGACAAAAAAGGAAACCATTTCGAAGGGATGGCTGCAACCACGAATTACGATCCGCCGTTGGAACTGATCCGTTTTTATACCTCTTTTGGTATCCGTGGCTTCAACCACATCCAAGTAGCTGACTACAATTGGCCAGATTCCGTGATTTTCAAACAAGAGATTACCGATTATGCGTCGTGGCTGAAAGGTGAAGTTTATATCGGTATGTGGATTGGGAACTATTCGAAAAACGGACACAATGTGACGTTAAACTTGAAATATTATCCGGATGAGAAAAAGGAGGAAACGGTAATCTATCCGTTGTTTACTACGGTCAACATCATGGAGATGGCTGGGCAAGCGTACCCCGCCGAGCTTTTTAGAGACGACTCCCTGACAGTTACGATCACAGTAAAAGAGAATTTGAAAAACGCTTACATCCGTTACATTTCCACCGGGCACGGCGGCTGGGGCGGGGGTGACGAGTTCAATCCCAAAGTGAACGAGATTTTCTTAAATGGCAACAGGCTTATCGCTTATACGCCATGGCGCGAGGATTGCGGTAGCTATCGTGCGCTGAACCCGGCATCGGGCAATTTCCACAACGGCCTCTCCTCTTCTGATTATAGCCGTTCGGGATGGTGTCCCGGTATGATTAGCTATCCGGTCTTCATCCATATCGGCGATCTCCCCGCCGGCCAACATCAGTTCAAAATCGCCATCCCGGTCGGATTGCCGGAAGGCAACAGTTTGAGTTATTGGTGTATTTCAGGAACTTTGGTGGGTTCAATAATTCAATAGCACATGTTGTAATCCAGCGCCACGAAGTTATTTTTCTCTTTCTCAATTTTTTCAAAGGGTTCGTTTTCCAAGGCATAAACCTCATCTCGGATATAAAAAAAATGATACCTTTGCGAAGTGTAATAAATATATTTAATCACATTAAAAATCAATACGTTATGAATTTAGACATCGCTCTTGTCTCCGGTAGAGCCAACCCTGAATTGGCGAAACAGATTTCCAAAGAGTTGAACATCCCCTTGCTGAAAGTTGACATCGCGCAATTTAAAGACGGTGAGATTCAAGTCTATTACAACGAGACGATCCGTGGGAAACATGTTTTCATCATTCAACCCACTTTTTCCCCGTCTGAAAATATCATCGAGTTGCTAATCATGATCGATGCGGCTAAACGCGCATCGGCGGCCTCGATCGTTTCCGTGAATCCCTATTTCGGTTATGCCCGTCAGGATCGAAAAGACCGTCCCCGTACTTCCATCGGAGCCAAACTGATGGCCAACCTTTACACCACGGCTGGCATCGACAGACTGATCACCATGGACTTACATCAAGACCAAATCCAAGGATTCTTCGAAATCCCCGTTGACCATCTTTACTCTTCCACCGTTTTCATTCCCTATATCAATGGATTGAATTTGGAAGAACTCTGTATTGTTTCCCCTGATACCGGTGGCACGAAACGGGCATCCGCATATGCGAAGTTCCTGAACTGCGAGCTGGCGATCGGCTATAAACAACGCGAAAAGGCTAACGAAGTAGCGAAACTGCAAATTATCGGTGACGTGAAAGACAAGAATGTGATTATAGTGGATGATATTATCGATACCGGCGGCACGTTGTGTAAAGCGGCGGCGGTGGCGAAAGAGATGGGCGCAAAACGCGTGATAGCCATGTGCCCTCATGCACTGCTCTCCGCAAACGGTCTCGAAAACATCGAGAATTCCGTGATTGAGAAATTGGTGATTACCGACTCTATTCCATTACGTAAACAATCGCCCAAAATAGAGGTGCTTTCCGTGGCCCCGTTTATTGCGCAAGTAATTCAAAGCGTGATGGATAAGACCTCCATCTCGTCACACTATGACTTAATTAATTCTTAATGTTTGAAGATAAAGAACGGCAAGAGATCGAATCGGTGGGGAAATATCCACTGATCCAAAAACTGAGCGAGAAGCTCGAATTCACTCATGCAGAAACACTTTGTGGAATCGGGGAGGATGCCGCCGTGGTGAAAGTCACGGAGGGTGTGGGCACGCATGTCTCCCGGCTTTTCCTTGAGTATGTCCATTTCGACCTGACCTATTTCCCGTTGCGCCATCTGGGCTACAAATGTGCGGCGGTGGCGATGTCCGGCTTGGTGGCGATGAACGTAATCCCGTCGCATTTGCGGCTCAACATCGCCGTGTCGAACCGTTTTTCCGTTGAGGCGATGGAGGAGCTGATGACCGGCGTGCGGATGTGTTGCCGTAGATACGGTGTGGACATTGTCGGCTTAGACATAGGCAGTTCCCTCACCGGCATGGCGATCAGCACGGACGCTTTCGGTTTTGCGCAAGAAAGCGACATCGTGATGCGGAAAGGAGCTGGCGAGAAGGAACTGATCTGTGTGTCAGGCGATTTGGGTGCCGCTTACGCCGGACTGCTCATTCTTGAGCGGGAAAAGCAAGTCTTCGAGGCTAATTCGCAAATGCAACCCGATCTGGAAGGCTTCGACTACTTGCTGGAACGCCAGCTCAAGCCGGAACCGCGCGTTGACATCATCAAGTTGTTGAAAAGCAAAGCTATACAGCCAACCGCCATGACTAACGTGGATGAAGGGCTTGCGGGTGCGCTAAGCAACATCTGCCGCGCTTCCGACAAAGGTTGTGTGATCTACGAAGAGAAACTTCCGATCGACATCCTTGCGTTCAACACATTGAAAGAGTTGAAGATCGTGGCTACTACCGTGGCCCTGAGCGGCGGCGAGGACTACGAACTGCTTTTCACCATCAAACAGGATGACTTTGACAAGATTAACACCATGGAGAATATCTCCGTGATCGGCTATATACAGGAACCCTCCGCCGGCGAAAACCTCATCACGAACGATGAGAAAGTGGTGGAATTGAAGACGATGGGAGGAAAGCAATAAGCACGGAAGTGACTACAACTCGTTTGCCTCTTTTACCACGAGCATGTAATCAGTTATTTTGTATGCGCGTTTGATGTCGGTTTTGCGCATATTGATCAACGTGATATTGCCCAAAAGCAGGCTATTTAAATAATCACTATATTTTTGAAAAACCACAGGATAAGGCTCGCTCTTTTTAAATGTCATATAGCTGTTATCTTGTTTATAAATTCTTACATTCCGGGCCAATGCAAACATATCGCATAGAATAATCTTGTTTTTGAAATGGGATTCCTTGTAAGTTTCCAGCATTTTCCCCACGGAAATAGCTTTGCCTGTCGTTTCGCTCTTCCAGAGGAGTTTTGACTCTGTTTCACGATAAGGTTTCCGAATATGATTTGCCCCAATGATGCAAAAGGAAAAAATGCTGTCATGGTAGCTGTTGTTGATTTGCTCAAACATGCTGTTTTCCCGCTCTTGTGTGACTACTTGTTTGACGTATGAAAGATTCTTGCTATAGTGAGGCAGTGAACGCCTGATCATTTCAGAGAGATGATGGAACTCTCTTTCTGTAAGCATATCTTTTAATAAGTCTCTGTTTTCGGTGAAAAAACTTCCAAAATGTTGATGAAATTTCGAAAACTCAGAATGTAAATTCTCATTATGTACAAGAGAATCTAAAAAAGTTATTTGTGCTAAAAAAGAGGCATCTTGAACAGAATATTTTTCAAATATGTCTAATATGGTAAATGCTATGGGCTCCACAGTAAAGCCATTATCAACACACTTAAATCGAAATGTTCTGTTTTCTAATGATTTTGATAAATAATAGAATTTCATGAAAAAATCATAATAGCCTTGCAGCAAAGGATGCAGCGTATCTTCTTCTGAAGATAAAAAGCGTCGAAGCATTTTTCTAAAACCGACACTGTCATCTTCCAAAATCAAATTATCCAAATAGTAGTTCCAAAATGGGGGAGACTCTAACAGCAGTTGAAAATTCTTAATATCAGGGTTTTGCAAGATGACATGCTCAATAATTTGATACTGCGCAACACGAAATTCTTTAACATGATGCCCTTCTCCCATTATCAAAAGTTTTTTATGTCCAATGTTTATATCAACGAGATTGAACAATGTGTCTTGCTGCGCATAAACAGAAAATAAGCAGAAAATAAAGAAAAATAAAGAGAATTTGATTTTCATGATGTTTGTTTTAAAGAGCCGAGGTTGTAGAAATTCTGCAACCTCGGCTCTTTCTATTAATTAAAAATAACGGGAAAATACAATACAAGCAGCAATAGAGAAAGCAGCAGCATTCGCATGTATTCGAACTCCATTTGGATTCAATCCATAGACATAATCATGGCTGCCATATATTTCATCCCTATACTGATATAAATATAGGCCATCAAAAGCAGAATAAGCACCGCATTTGTTTTTTAAAGGGGAAGCAGCGCCATATTCTTCCCAATAGTAACTACTGTAGCGAAAAATAGCGAAAGAACAGAGAATACGTTGTTTTTCTCCTTCGGATAAGCCCGTTTCATTGAGAATAAAATCCTCTGCCATCTTGCTTAACTCCACTCTATCTTTCGCATTTAAATCGGACATTTTGGTGAAATAGGCATTCACAATACCTTTCTCCTCCGTAGAAATGTATTTGTGATTATCTATAAAAGTAGTAATATACCCCTTTTCATTAGACTCTTGGTTATCTGTAAAAGCAGTATTGCCCTCCCTCACACCGTATATGTCTTTGTTCGTTTCTTTAAATAAATTCACATAAAATTCAGGCTTATGAGTCCATTCAACATCTGTTGCTTCATAGAATTTTTCAAGATACAAAGAGGGGTCAACGCCCTTAATAGTTTCATATTTAATTTTCTCATATTCTTTTTTAGTTTAATGTCTCACTTCCTGTAAGCAGACAAAAATAATAACTTTTACTCCACTCCTTCGATCGTATGGCTTTTCGTAGGAAATACTTGCCCATTTTCAAGAGTTTTTGCTCTCTCCGCACTATTTTTGAGTGTTCTTGCAGTTTCACTTCGCATTTTTTTGGGAACAATTACGATTCTGTTTTATATTATTGTGCCGGTTTTCCCGTCGTCGAATTTTCAATTTTTGACAAATTACTCATATTCCGCAATGGCATAATTTTCCAGTCCCCCCAATTCTTTCCAAGCCATTTGGATTGCCGCCAAATATACCTTTGTTTTGAGCGCAATGCCAGCAAACCACTTCGTTTGCGTCCGTATGGGGCTTACTCACGATCGTATCATCAAAAATCAGGCAGGCATCCGAACTCTCATGTTCACGGACAAGAGCTTTGACCTTGTGCCACAAATCTTTGGAGCCGTATCCGCCCAGCGAAAGCATGCGCGTGATTTTATCATGTGAAATGCTCCCATCCAACAACGCTGGCAACCCCGTGGAGGTTACTTGTCCAAAAACGGCTTAGCAAATAATCCGTATATATGTTCATTTCCTTTTTCATTTTGCAAAGATAATATTGGCTACGATACTATGGTAAGGTTGCGTAACACGAGTGGCTACTTAAAAAAATTGAGTAGCTACTCGTTTGTAATTGAGTAGCTACTAAAATAAAATGAGTAGCTACTCATTTTGAACGCTTGCCTATACTTTCGTAAATTTTACATTATGAAGTATTTCTCCTTCTCGCGTTCTCATATTATCCACTCCAAATTTTGTCAACCATATATTAATTTGTTCCTCTATTGTTAAGGCATAATCTTTTTCATAATTTTTACCGTCAACTGCTCCTGGATCAATTATTCCTCCTTTTTTCCCTGCTCCATGTCCTGCATCAGTAGTAGTTGTAGTTTTCTTCTTTTCATCTTGTTTCTTTTCCTCTCCCCCATCTAAATCAATAAACGTTATCGGTTTATTCCCTGCATACTGATAAGGCGTATAATACGGATATTTAAACTGCAAAGGATCCACACTTACAAACCGACACAACCACGCCGCATAATACCGCATACCGTAGTAGTACAACCCTGTTTCCTCGTCTCTTTCTTTTCCACAGTACTTATATCTTTTTAAAGATACCTCTGTTTCGTTTCTGCCGCTTCTGTAACTTGTAGTACCGAACGGATGATATTCCTCATAAGAGATAATTTGTCCCGTATTTTCCAACTCTAAACAAGCACTTCCTAAATGATTATCATACTGGTAACGTACAACTTCGTTTTCACCTGTTTTGGTCTCTGTACGAACAAACACTTTTTCATCATCGGAGATATTCAGTGTTTTACGTTCATAATCCAATGTATTATTGGTATATTTTCTATATACTTCATAACCATTAATGTAGTATCTTTCTTCACGTACATTGCCTTTTATTACTACTTTTCTTGTCCTGCTACCTGCATTGTCGTAATTATAATAAGAAGTAAACGTTCCATTTGTGGCACTAATCAATTGGTCTAAATAATCCCAACTTAAATTGCTCAAATGCGGCA
>JAITVP010000044.1 GCA_031285725.1 Bacteroidales bacterium | reverse complement strand
ACAGTAAATTGCATCGTAGGTAAAGAACCGCCGTATGCCGAACGGCACGTACGGTGGTGTGAGAGGTCGGAAAACGAAAGTAGGAAGAAAACTACTTCGTTTTCCTCCTACTCGATTTTGCTTTACTTTCTGTGCCCGGGACAAGAGTCGAACTTGCACGGGAATACTCCCACTCCCCCCTCAAAGGAGCGTGTCTACCACTTCCACCACCTGGGCTTTTGCAGCGGCAAAAATAACAAAAAATCCGTTTCATTGACAGGGGCGGAGAAAAAAGTTTCCCTATTTTTGCGACACCAATATCTCACCAAATTTTGAAAAGAGAAGTACAAGCAAAATTATCGCAATCAAGGCGTTACATTAAATCACACTTGGGGATTTCCAACACGGTGTTGTTGTTGGGCTTCTTCACGGGGGTGTTTGGCGCGACAATCGCCATCATTATCAAGAACTTGTTACACTTCACCACGAATTTGCTGAGCACTGCGTTTCCGCATGCACAGATGAATTACCTATATCTGGCTTTTCCATTGGTGGGGATCACTCTGACCATGTTGTATGTGACGCGCATTGTGAAAGATGATCTTAGCCATGGGGTGAGCATCGCACTGAAATCGATGTGTAAGAGCAGCGGGAAGTTGCGCCGCCACAATATCTATTCCTCTATGATTGCCAGCTCAATTACAGTGGGTTTTGGGGGATCGGTGGGGTTGGAGGCGCCGATCGTGCTGACCGGCTCCGCCGTCGGGTCGAATCTGGCGCAATTTTTCAATTTATCATCCAAAAACACCCGGTTATTGTTGGCCTGCGGGTCGGCGGCGGCGATGGCCGCCATCTTCAAGGCTCCCATCGCCGGTATCGTTTTCGCCATCGAAGTGCTCATGCTCGACCTGACCGCTGCCGCCATCTTGCCCCTGCTCATCTCGGCGGCCACCGGCACCGTTCTCTCCATCCTCTTTCTCGGTGAAAATGTGATGTTCCACGCCACCATGACCCCCTCTTTTTCGATAGGAAACACGCCATATTACATTATTTTAGGCATATTGGCGGGATTGCTTTCCGTCTATTTCATGCGAGCGTTACGGAAAATTGAAGGCTATTTTAAAAAAATAAACAACACGTGGGGCAAAGCCGTTGCCGGCGGATTGGTGCTGGGTGGATTGATTTTCGTTTTCCCTGTGTTTTACGGCGAAGGATACGAAAATATCAACTACCTGCTGACGGGCGATTTATATTCATTATTCAACAACTCCCCCCTGTACGTCTTTTTAGATCATAAATTGCTCCTGTTTGTCTTTATCTTGGCGGTGATTTTGCTGAAAGTGGTAGCCGCCGCATTGACCACGGCATCCGGCGGCGTGGGCGGCGTTTTCGCTCCAACGCTCTTCGTAGGAGCTTTTTTGGGATTTTTCATCGCCACCACCCTCAATCATTTCTTTAATTTGGGATTACCGGTCACAAACTTCGTATTGGCCGGCATGGCCGGCGTGATGTCCGGCGTGATGCACGCACCGCTCACCGGCATCTTCCTCATCGCCGAACTATCCACGGGCTACAGCCTGCTGATCCCCTTGATGTTCACCTCTTCGCTGTCGTACATCACCTGCAAAAAGTTCGAGAAACATTCTGTCTATACCAAATCGTTGGCGGATGCGGGCTATCTGCTCACTCACAACAAGGATAAATTCGCCATGCAGAAAATCAATTGGAAGAAACTGATTGACAAAAATATATCAACGATTTCTATTAATGCCACGCTCCGCGACTACACGCAAGCCATCGCCCAAAGCCAACGCAATCTTTTCGTGGTGATTGACGATCAAGGTTTTTTTGCCGGGCTGCTCGTCATGGATCAACACCGTGACATCCTTTTTAAACCGGAACTGTATGATTCCGTGTATGTTAGAAACCTCATGATTCAACCCGACATTTTCGTCTACGACACCGACAGCGGTGAGGAGATTACCCGTAAATTTAAGGAAACCAACAATTTTAACTTGCCAGTGACCACCACCGACCGGAAATATATCGGATTCCTGTCCAAAGCGAAAATCCTCTCGGCATACAAGGAGTTTATTGCGGAGGAATCAGAAGATTGACGGGTCGTTCACTTTCTCACCAAATAATATCCCCTAAAAGAAGGTCCCGAATTAAAGTCCTCCACAATCGTATAATTTTCGGGCACTTCCAGCTCTCCGTCTCCTTTTTCCATTAAGATTATAACTTTTTCATAGCAAGAAATATAGTCCATTATATCGTGCTCTGGTCTCACAAATCCATAGTATTGTTCATCCACGAAGTAAGGGACAATTGTGCCATATCGCCAGTAATTTCCGCTTTGAATCAAAACCGGAACATGGGGATGTTGCGTGAACACGCTGTCTTTCACGATATTGGGATGCAAATAATCGACCCTTTTGGGAAGAAGAGCCACGAACAAATAGATGACAGTGTATGCAATGGCCGTAAGAATGAGTATTTCACCCCGCAATTTGGAAATCAATAGAGGAATAATCAACGCAATGAGCGGAAAGACGGGAACGATGTATCGCACCGTTGTTTTAAACGGAGCTAAAACCATGACAAGGCTGGTCCAGATAAAGGAAAGGGCTATCAAGACAAGCAGGGGTTTGTTGATCGTGTTTATCGTTATCGGGAATATTTTCTTTCTTCTCCACAAAAGATTAATCACGATTAATAGGCTTAAAATGATCACGGCACCGTAGAACAACTCCCGATTGTACAGGCGCAAGATAGCTTGGAAGGAAGCGCAAAGGTTTTGCAGAAACACACCACCTTCCATATTGTCCATCGCCCTGACACCAGCAGCACCCATGAATGCCGACAAATAACTGAAATAGAGTAACTCCGCTATTAAAATGCTCAACAGAGAAGCAGCAAGTATGATTTTAAAAAGTCGCATTTCCTTTTCCGTATATGCTTTTATTAACAATACGATGACTAAAAATCCCACAAAAATGACAGCCAAATAAGCAGACAATAAAACAAAAGCCAAGGCGATTGACAAAAGGAGGATCTGTTTCCATGTGTGAAGTTGAGAATGTGTTCCCATCCATTGGTAATAACGGACAAACAACAATCCCATGAGGATGGATAGAGTTTCTTGCAGTTGATAAGGTCTGATAAATAGCGTGTTAGAAACGGAACCCACATTCAAAAAAGCGACAAGTAGGGCGAAAGCGACGAGACAGCGGTTAGTGAAAAAACGAATCACCAAGTTGTACATCAAGAGAAACGAAAAGAGAAAAAACAACAGATTAAGCAGACAGCCTTGCAGTACGATTCGTTCCAAACTTCCAGTTTGAACCCCCGTGAACCAAAATCTTAACAAGGAGAAATAGAGGCAGGTATGGGCGGCATCCCCGCTATCGTGATGCAGACGGAAGATATCGCCTAACGTATTCTCCACAGAGGCATTTTCCCAAAACATGGTCTCTTTCAGTTCTTTTCCCGAATAGATTTCACCGTCTTCATATTGAGAAAACTGCCCGATTTCATTGCACGAAGCAATAACCATAGAGGAGTACTCATCTATATGC
>JAITVP010000023.1 GCA_031285725.1 Bacteroidales bacterium | reverse complement strand
CAAAATCTCGCAAGGTGCGCTATTCCAAAGTATTTCTATGCGAGGTGTATTCAACACTCTCTCTTGCAATACTTTGCAAGCGCGCAGCTTATCGCGGCGATGGATAAGGTAGACTTTCTGGCAACGTTGCGCCAAGTAAAGCGCCTCTTCCACGGCCGTATCGCCGCCACCAACCACGGCCACGTTTTTGCCTACGAAAAACGCACCATCACAAGTCGCACACGCCGACACGCCGAAGCCACGGTATTTTTTCTCACTCTCCAGCCCCAACCAACGCGCAGTGGCGCCGGTAGCTATGATAACCGTCTCCGCAAAAAACGTCGTTGTATCGTTCACCACACACTCAAACGGACGCTTAGAAAAATTCACTTTCGTGACCTCACCGCCCATCATTTTCGTGCCCATGTTGATTGATTGTTGACGGATATCTTCCATAATTTCGGGACCGGAACTTCCTTTAGGATAACCGGGGAAATTCTCCACGTCCGCCGTAATCGTCAGCTGTCCGCCAGGCTGAAGTCCTTCGATGAGAACAGGTTCCAATCCCGCCCGCGAAGCATAAATCCCCGCCGTGTAACCGGCTGGTCCCGCTCCGATGATTATGCATTTTAGTTGTTCCATATGGTTTGATTTTTATTTACAAGAGACACGTGGACGAGTTAACTTATCCACTTATTAACTTCCTAACAGTCCTAAATAACTCCCTATTGTCTTCTCCAATCCCAAATAGAGCGCATCACAGATAAGCGCATGGCCAATGGAGACTTCCATCAGGTCGGGGATATTTTGCGAAAAATAACGTAAGTTTTCTATCGACAAATCATGTCCGGCGTTGACGCCCACTCCTTGGTTTTGCGCCACTCGAGCGGCAATCATGTAGGGCATAATCGCTTTCTGCTTATTTTCAGGGTAGATGCTGGCGTAATTTTCGGTATACAACTCGATCCGATCCGCCCCAGTCATCCGCGCCCCTTCGATCATTTTCACTTCGGGATTAACAAAAAGGGATACCCGAATGTTTTGTGATTTAAGTTTTTTAATGATACTGGTTAGGTAATCCAGATGAGTGATCGTGTCCCAGCCATTGTTAGAAGTCAGGGCGTCTGGAGCATCCGGCACCAGGGTTACTTGTTCGGGTTTCACTTTCAACACCAAGTCTAAAAAAGAGTCTGACGGATAGCCTTCTATATTGAACTCCGTGGTTACAATATTTTTTAAATCAATAACATCCTGGTATCTAATGTGCCGTTCATCCGGACGGGGATGCACTGTGATCCCTTGTGCTCCAAACTTTTCACAATCCTTCACCACTTGAACCAGATTTGGCACATTTCTTCCACGAGCATTCCGCAACGTGGCGATCTTGTTGACATTCACGCTAAGTTTCGTTATCATAAATCATTGACAGTAAGTTTGATTGAGATTTATTTTTTACGAGCGCAAATATATCAAAAAAAGCCGCTTTCACACGGCCTCCATTAGTTAAATCAACCTTTTCACTTTTTTCCTATATTTGCCACTTCATTTAACATCACTGTTAAACAAAATTATTAAACAAAAACGGATAACGATATGGATGATTTTTCTAAGGAAAAACAAATACTGAGAGCGGCCGAGGAGGTGTTCCTTGAGAAGGGGTTTTCTGCGTCCAAAACTGTGGAAATCGCAGATAAGGCAGGGGTTAACCATGCCCTGTTGCATTACTATTTTCGCACAAAAGAGAATCTTTTTAACAAAGTTTTCACTGAAAAAATGGACATGTTCATTGAATCTTTCGAAAATCTGTTTTCGAAAAATATGCCCTTGACGGAACTGATCCACTCTTTCGTGGAAGCACAATTCAATTTTTTCAGTCAAAATGAAAAGTTGCCCTACTTCATCATCCACGAAATGATGGCCAACGACCATCATCGCAAAATCTTTTCGGAGCAGTTTTTTCCTAAATTGAGCCATAGCATTGAACAATTCAACCAATTGCTGCAAGAAGAGATCCGAAAAGGGAATATTAAAAATGTTCGGGTGCTGGATCTTTTGGTGAGCATAACTTCGTTGAATATGTTCTTTTTCGTGGTGAGACCCGGCACTAAATTTTTCCCGGAAAGTTTTTCAGTATATCATACCGACCAAATCATCGAGGAACGAAAACAGACCCATATCGATACTATTTTAAGTTGGATAAAAAAATAAGAAAAGGATTATGCTAAAATTAGGTATTGACATCGGCTCAACCAGCATCAAGGGCATCTTGCTCAACCTGGACAATCAGCCCATTTACCATAAATATCAACGGCATCATGCATCCATTATCCCCGTTTTACTGGAACTTCTCCAAGAAGCGGCCGGTCATGCGAGTGATCAACCGGTTCAACTCATGTTTACCGGCTCCATCGGCATGGGAATCGCCGAAAGGATGAATACGTCTTTTAACCAAGAAGTTATATCATCCATACAATATATCAACAAGCTTTTCCCTGAAGTGAAAACGTTCATTGACATGGGTGGCGAAGATGCGAAAATGATCTTTTTTAATGAAAATCAACAACCGGATATTCGGATGAACGGCAGTTGCGCCGGCGGCACGGGAGCATTCATTGACCAGATGGCCACCCTGCTGGCCATCCCGATTGAGGAGTTGAACGGTTATGCTGAAAAAGCGGAGCTTATTTACCCAATCGCCTCACGATGTGGCGTTTTTTCCAAAACCGACATCCAAAACTTGATCGCTCGAAATGCCAATAAGAACGACATCACCGGTTCTATTTTCCATGCAGTGGCATTGCAGGTTATAAGTTCATTGTCAAGAGGATATGATGTACAACCTAAGTTATTTTTCTGTGGTGCGCCTTTTGCATTTTTACCTGTATTGAAACACGCTTTCTTGAAACTCCTCCAAATCAGCGAAGACGATATTGTAACCGCTCCTTATCCCGAGTTAGTGCCCGCTTATGGCACCGCATTGTCTATCAAAGAGAATACAGCGGCGTTTCCTATGACTGATTGGATTCAAAAAGCCGAGGATTTATTACATGGAAAGATCAATTTCGAAGATAGTGAACTATTACCTAAGTTGTTCAAATCCGAAAACGAACGGGAAACGTGGCTCAATCAAAATGTCTCCGTGGCGATTCCAGAAAGCGGCATTGAAAATTTGCAAGAAAAGGAAGAGCTATTTCTGGGAGCAGACTCTGGTTCCACTACCACGAAAATCGTCATCATTAACAAAAATAAGGAGATTGTATATCAATATTATGCCAAAAACAGCGGTGACGCATTGGGCACCTTCAAAGAGGGAATTACGCTTTTCAAAAAACAGTTGGATGCCCGAAGGAAAGCCGTGCGGTTTGCTTCCAGTTCCGTCACGGGTTATGGGGAAAATTTGTTAAAAGTAGCCTTTAATCTCCATTTCGGCTTGGTGGAAACGATGGCGCACTTCATGGCCGCCAAGGAGGTTTCCCCGAAAGTCAGTTTCATTCTCGACATCGGCGGACAGGACATGAAAGCGATCTTTGTGGAGAACAATATCATCCGCCGGATTGAGATCAATGAGGCTTGCTCGTCTGGATGCGGCTCCTTCATAGAGGGTTTTGCACAAATGCTGGGAATGCCGGTGCAGGATTTTGCCCAACTGGCCTGCCAATCCCAAGCCCCTGCCGATCTGGGGACACGCTGCACCGTTTTCATGAACTCCAAAGTGAAACAATCCCTGCGCGAAGGCTGTCCAATTGAGGATATCGCAGCCGGACTTTCCTACTCCGTGGTCAAAAACTGTCTCTTTAAAGTATTGAAATTGAAGAGTGTGGACGAACTTGGCGACCACATCGTGGTGCAAGGCGGCACTTTCCGAAATCCCTCCATCATCCGTTGTTTGGAACTATTGACCGGGAAAGAGGTGCACATCTCCAATTTTCCAGAATTGATGGGAGCTTACGGTGCAGCGATCTATGCACTGAAAAATGCCAATAACACAAAGGAAAAGCCGCTTAGCATCGAGGAAATATTAGATATTAACACATTTGAAACCACCAACCTCTCCTGCAAAGGTTGCGAAAATAAATGCAGTATCAAAAAATTCGTTTTTTCTAATCAAAAATCATATTATTCAGGCAATAAATGTGAACGGATTTTCTCCAATGCGGAAGAAAAAGAGGAAAAAGGAGATAACTTCCATGAGATAAAATACCAAATGCTTTTCAATCGGGAAAGCCAACTGGAAAAACCACTGCTCACTATGGGTATCCCGCGCGGTTTGATCATGTATGAAGATTATCCTTTCTGGCATACTTTGTTGACAGAGTGCAATATACGACCTTTGCTCTCGGGCGTTACCACGATAGCTCAATACGAGAAAGGGGCAAAAACAATCATGGCTGACAATATCTGTTTTCCCGCCAAATTGATGCACGGTCACATCATGTATCTTATTAAAAAGAATGTAGATCGAATTCTCTATCCATATAACGTATATGAACGAAAAGAGGACACAAAAGCGGTCAACAGCTACAACTGTCCGATCGTGACAGCCTATTCGGACGTTTTGATCAGTGCCATGGAAACAGAGGATCGGTACGGAATCCCCATTGATGCGCCAGTGCTCAATTTTAACGATAAAAAACTACTTCGCCGTTCACTATTTGACTATTTTGACAATTTTGGCATCAACCGCCATGCGATCGGCAAGGCAATCGACAAGGCCATGGAAGTACAAACCGCTTTTGAAAAATCGTTGCGCTATACATCTATCGAATTATATCACAAAGCATTACAAAACAATAGGCTCGTCATAGTTTTGGCCGGACGCCCCTATCACGTAGATCCGTTGATCCAACATAAGATATCGGAAGCGATTTCGGATATGGGTGCCACGGTGATCAACGAGGATGTGGTACGGAACATGGCAGCATCGGCATTTGATGACACCGATTCCGTGACACAATGGGCGTTTCCCAACCGAATCATGAATTGTGCCAAGTGGGTTGGCGAGCAACCTGCCAACGTCCACTTCGTGCAGCTCACCTCCTTCGGTTGTGGACCTGATGCCTTTGTGAATGAGGAAATTAAACAAATCCTCCAGGCTAAAGGGAAAAACCTAACGTTGCTGAAAGTGGATGATGTCAATAACATCGGGTCGCTGAAATTGCGAATCCGTTCTTTACTTGAAAGCAGCAAAGGGGTGGGAAAAGCCGCACCCAAGTCCCATTGGCACACGCCGCCTTACACCATCAATGATCGGCAGCGGAAAATCATCGCACCTTATTTTGCGGAAGGTTATTCAGAACTGGTTCCACCGTTGTTTAAACTCATGGGGATAGATATTGAGAATTTACCTCCCAGCGACTTTGTATCCAATGAGTTAGGGTTATTATACGCCAATAATGAAGTGTGCTATCCCGCCACATTGGTGGTCGGCGACATTATGAAAGCACTTCATTCGGGAAAATACAACAATGAAGAGATTGCCGTAGCAATTACACAAACGGGAGGACAATGCCGGGCTACGAATTACATATCACTGATCAAGAAGGCGTTAGTTACTGGTGGCTTTGGCAACATTCCTGTAGTTTCCGTCTCTTTTGGCAAAGGGATCATCAATGAGCAACCCGGGTTCAACCTCAACTGGTCGAAGTGCATCATGACCGCTTACCACGCATTGCTGTTCGTAGACACACTCTCCAAACTCTATTACCCTGCTGCCGTGAGAGAAAAGGAGAAGGGCGCAGCCAAGAAAATCAGAGACAAGTATTTGCTTTCCGCTCAAAAAGCCATCGAAATTAAGGATCAGAAGGGTTTGCTTAACCTGATTGACAACGCCATCGACGAGTTCACCCTCATCATCGATGAAACGATTGATGTGCCGGCCATTGGCGTAGTGGGCGAAATATATGTTAAATACAACTCTTTTAGCCACAAAAACGTCGTGGATTGGCTGATCGAACAAGGCATCGAGGTGGTAGCACCCTCCATGTACAACTTCATGATGGCCGAATTTATTAATAATCAAACGAAAAAGAAGAAAAACATGTCACGGTTGGGAATGCCGCTTTTCGTTTCCGATCTGATCTTTAAGTTCGCCCTGAAATTTTCCGCCAAGTTTGATCAAATCTGCGCACGGTACAAGTATTACCGTCCATTTTCCAATTTACAGAAAGATGCCGAAAACGCCTCGCAAATTATCAATTTAGCGGCTCAATTCGGCGAAGGCTGGTTAATTCCTGCCGAAATCGCCGGCTTCGCCGAACAGAATATCAACAATGCCATCAGCTTGCAACCGTTCGGATGTATTGCCAACCACGTCATTTCCAAGGGAATAGAAAAGAGAATCAAAAAGACATACCCCAAAATGAACCTCCTCTTCCTCGACTTCGATGGCGGCACCAGTGAAGCAAACGTGCTGAACCGATTGCATTTCATGATCAACGGATGTAAAAAAATGAGAAATTAGGAACAGGCGCAAAGGGAATAAGTGAATTTGCTTTTCAAATTCCGTTGGAAAATAGTTGCAAAAACTTCTCCGAGTGCGTTTTGGAGACAGGGATGTCGGCAATGCCTTCGATGTCCAATTCGAGGTATATGCCATCTTTGTCTTTTCGTAATACCTTGACATTACTTATGTTAACAATATAGGAGCGGTGGCAGCGAACAAACATGCGTGGATCCAGTGTCTCTTCGATATTTTTCAAACTGTTCCGCAATAAGAAACGACTAGGCTTTGACTTTATCAAATAGTTGATTTCTAAATAATTATCATTTGATTCAAAATAAAGAAGATTTCGCTGGGCAACGGAGAGACGGAAAGTTTCCTTCTCATCTTTAAAATGAATGAGGTGGTCTTTGTTACCGTTCAGGTCTACGAAGTTTTCATCCTTGGTCATGGCTTCGATCACTTTTTCCGCATCCTGCAAAGCAAAATAGAGCCATGTGGTTAGATAAGGGAAAAGGATGATCAGTGCCGTGTATAAAAAAGCGGAAGAAAAAAGGGTCATAAAGTCCTGTGAAAGTTTGAATGGAAATTTTATTAAAAAAGTGTATATCAAAGCAATAGCAGCTATTTCCGCAATGATCCAGGTGAAATATTGCCAATAAAAAAGTGTTGATTTTTCCCGAGTATGTTTGTACATAATCCAGCGGCTTAATGCCAAAATGCCGATACCGGCGATCACCACTACAGCCGAGAGCAGGAAAAATTCGGTTTGAGTCACCTTTTTCCAATATTCTGAACCGAAAGGTTTGTAAATGTTAATGAAAACCATGGAAAAAATGGCGGTGAAGAGCAGCATCTTCACGATATTTCCTTTTTCGGTCAGGTAAGCAGGTATTTTTTTATTCATGTTTCGCCCCAAAAAAGCGGGTTGCAAAGGTATAAAAAATTGGAGCTGAAATACAAGGAACTAATTTTCGTACCTTATACTGAAATTTCACCCCATAATTTGAATTTTCGCATATATTTCATCAACAGAAATCCCTTTTTTGAAATTATTGTAAGAATCTGCTTTTACTTTGCGCTTGATTTACATTTTTCAGACATTCTGCACAAAAATTTGTTTTGAAAATAGCGATAAACCAAAATTATTTTTATGGAAATTACTCGATTGTTTGATTTGTTAGACCATTACATGGTACAATGGCCCGATCAAGAAGCCGCATTGGCCGGCAAGCAAAATGGCCAATGGCGAAAGTACAGCATTAAGGAATATATAGAAATAGCCAACAAGATCAGTTATGCATTGATCCACTTGGGGATAGAACCAGGTGACAAGGTGGGCATTATCGCTAACAACCGTCCTGAATGGAACATCCTCGACATGGCGATCATGCAAACCGGTGCCATCTGTGTGCCTATTTATCCGACCATCTCCGAAAAAGACTACTATTATATATTGAATCATTGCGAGGCAAAATTAGTTGTAGTGGAGGGTGCCGATGTGATGAACAAGATTGACCATATCATGCCGGAAACTCCTAATTTGCAACATGTTTACACATTTATCAACCGAAACCGCTTCCCGTATTTGGAACAATTGATCGAAACCGGAGAGAACCATGCCAACCCCGAGGCACTCAGCGCGCGCAAAGACGCAATCAAAACACACGATTGTGCCACCATAATCTATACTTCCGGCACCACCGGCACGCCCAAAGGCGTGATGCTGTCGCACTCCAATGTCATCAACCAATTCCTGAACCTTCAACAAACACCGGCTAAATGGTCTCGTACGGCTTTCAGCTTCTTGCCACTTTGCCACGCTTACGAACGCATGCTGGTCTTCTTGTACCAATACTTGGGTATGACAGTCTATTATGCACAAAATCTCGGAACCATCGGTGACAATATTAAAGAAGTTAATCCTAGCATGATGTCGGCTGTGCCAAGAATGTTGGAGAAAATTTACGACAAAATCTACAGCAAAGGGAAAAGCATGTCTTGGCTTTCGCGCTCGATTTACTACTGGGCAATCAGGTTGGGGCGGAAATACAAAATTGAGGACAGCGAAAGAAATTGGTGGTACAACCAGCAGCATAAGCTTGCCGACAAATTGATATACAGCAAAATAAGAGAAAATATTGGCGGTAATTTCGACATCGTGGTATCGGGAGCCGCCAGCATCCAGCCACGCATGGCCTCCTTCTTTTCTGCCATCGGCATGCCTATTTTCGAGGGCTATGGGTTGACGGAAACGTCTCCCGTAATCGCCGTAAGTTGCCGGGGAAAACATGGCCGCAAAGCAGGCACCGTGGGCCCGCCACTAACGGGCGTTGAAGTGAAAATCTCCGACAAAGGCGAGGTGATCTGCCGCGGGCACAACGTGATGATGGGCTACTACAAAGAGCCTGAACTAACCAGGGACGTCATTGATGCGGACGGCTGGTTCCACACCGGTGATTTGGGGAAATTCACTGAACACGGTCAGCTGATGATCACCGGACGTATGAAAAATATATTCAAAACATCTTTCGGAAAGTATGTTAATCCACAGATTATCGAAGAAAAATTCAGCGAATCGCCATTTATTGAAAACATCGTGGTTGTGGGCGAAAACCAGAAATTCGCAGCGGCGTTGATCTCGCCGGATTTCGCCTTCTTGAAAGGCTGGTGCGAACGACATGATATGGAGTACACTAATCCGGAGGATATTGTGAAAAACCCAATCATCGTCAAACGTTTCCAAAAAGAAATGGACAAGTACAACGCTTTCTTTGGAGATTATGAAAATATCCGCAAATTTGTCCTCATTTCCGACGAATGGTCGCAATTGACCGACATCCTCACCCCCACGCTGAAAGTGAAGCGGAATCTGGTACAAGCTAAATACAAAGATGTTATAGAAAAAATATTCGTTTAGCAGTCTTTTCCGCCAAAAAACGAACTTAAATTATCCATGCTCAACGTGTGGATAATTTTTTTTCCGGAAGGTGTGATGTCCGAAGTGCCACATTGGTACAATTTTTTCAAAAAATCATTCACTTCCGCTTCGCTTTCCAACGGTTTCAAACGGGAACGTTTTTGCTTGGCCATGCAGAGCGCTATATTTTTTTCCTTTTCGTCATGATGCAAAAAGGAGTTGCATTTATAGCTATCCACAAAATTCTCGATGGTCGTTTGCAAATCGCTCTCATCGTCCGTAGACGGCGTTCCGTTGATGGCGAAGTTGGTTCTGTCTATCGCCTCAATGTCATAGCCTAGTTTATACAACTCTGGTTTTATCTCTACTAAAATTTCAGCACAACCCGCTGACAACGTGACCGTTTCAGGAAAAAGACTCTGTTGCACAAAGACGGGTTGATCTTCCATGGCAGATAAATAGGATTCATACAAAATACGCTCATGAGCATATGGAATATGGATGATGGTCAGATTGTGCAAAAAGGGGAGTATTAGGAATTTATTCGCCACCATAACCCAATTTTGGACATTTACTTCGGGAATTTCTTCGGTGGTTTTCTTCTCAAATACAATCTCTTGGTTACCGTTCATACCGCTTGGCAAATCCAACGTTACCTTGTTAATTCCTTTCAGGAAGTTATCCCAGCCTTCGGGCTTTCCGTAATTCTCTTTATAGCTATTTGGCGATGACTGAGATTTGCGAAATGGCGAGTTGTTCTGCGTTGTAAACGGATTGTAGTCAGGATTGTGTGTGATCAGCGGGGTAACGGACGGCGTGTCTTTCTTCAAATCTGTGAAATCGAATGACTTATCCCGTTCAAAGTCAAGCTGTGGAGTTAAGGTCAATGATCCGATTGCCTTTTTGACGGCGGAGTTTAGAAATCCGAAAATCAACCGCTCATCTTGCAACTTCACATCGACTTTCGTGGGACTAATGTTAATATCAATCGAGCGCGGATCAATATCCAGGTAGATAAAAAAAGCGGGTTTGTAGCCATCGGGAATGAGCATGGCATAAGCGGTTTCAATGGCATGTGTAAGTAAGTAATGTTTTACAAAACGCTCGTTCACAAAAAGATACTGTTCACTTTTCTTCTTCTTCGCATTTTCGGGTTTGGCAATGAATCCCGAAATAGCCACCTGTTCGGTTTCTAATTCCATGGGATAGAGCTTGTCGCGGAAATGGGCACCGAAAATGTTGATTATCCGTTGCTTGAAATTGGACGGCTGTAGTTGTAGAAGCGTTTTATCGTTGTGGATGAGTGTGAATGCTATGTCGTTGTGCACTAACGCTACCCGGTAAAACTCCTCCTCCATATGACCGAACTCCACAGCATCGGATTTCAAGAAATTCCGCCGTGCAGGCACATTGAAGAAGAGGTTTTTCACAGCAAACGAAGAGCCGTTTTGCGTGGCGACCGGCGAATGTTCCTTCACCTCAGAACCTTCCACCAGCAACCGAGTTCCCGTATCGCTATCGGCTTGCTTGGTTTTGAGTTCCACGTGGGCGATGGCTGCAATGGAAGCCAACGCTTCCCCCCGGAATCCTTTGGTTCGTATGGAAAACAGGTCGTCGGCGCACGTCAATTTAGAAGTGGCGTGGCGTTCAAAACAGAGCCGTGAGTCGTGGAAACTCATCCCCTTGCCGTTGTCCACAACCTGGATCAATGTGCGCCCGGCATCTTTGACAATCAACTGAATTTTAGTCGCTCCGGAATCTACTGCATTCTCTAACAATTCTTTAACTGCGGAAGCCGGACGTTGGATGACTTCACCCGCCGCAATTTGGTTGGCAACCGCATCGGGCAGTAATTTGATAATATCACTCATAAAATTAATCAAGGACAAACTGTAGAACCAAATAAACTAAGATCAAAATTAGCGCCATGGAGATAAAAAAAACAAGGCCGAATTGCGTATTGTGTTTTCTCGCTTTGCGTTTGGAACTCCAAGAACGATGCAGCCGTTCGGCCATCTTCACCGTGTCGATTTCCCCATTTGCATCTTTGATGCCTCCTCCATCTTTCTCATAGAACCTCGGTTTATATTTGAACTCCCGTTTTTCGGGTCTTTTCACTGAGAATATGCTCATTGTTTTTGAATTAGAAATGCAAAGATACAGTATAAAGTCTAAATACTGTAAATCCAATGCCGTTTTTTCTGTAATTTTGCGGAAAAAGAGAATAGCATGGATAGCCTCACCATTTCAAAAATTAATACTTGGTTAAAAGGGAGTTACGACTTGGAAACGCAAAACGAGATCCGCCGGTTACAGCGAGAAAAACCGGAAGAACTTGCAGAATCGTTTTATAAGAATTTAGAGTTTGGCACCGGTGGAATGCGTGGCATAATGGGAGTGGGAACCAACCGAATGAACCGGTACACGATCGGCATGGCGACCCAAGGCTTCGCCAACTGGCTCATGCGCACATATCCCGATCGGCAAATTAAGGTGGCCGTTGCGTTCGATTCGCGTGAAAACAGTTACTTTTTCGCCAATATCACGGCGGATATTCTCAGCGCAAACCACATCCAATGCTACATTTTCAGCGAACTCCGCCCCACACCGGAACTCTCGTTCGCCGTGCGGGAATTAAGCTGCCAAGGCGGTATCATGATCACCGCCTCGCACAATCCCAAAGAGTACAATGGCTATAAGGTATATGGCGAAGACGGCGGACAACTTATTTCTCCGCATGACACAGATGTGATTGATGAGGTGAATAGAATAAGTGACAATGAGATGATTAAGTGGGAAAGACTGGAGGAATACGTGACAGTGTTGGATGACTTGGAGTCATCCGACCAAGCCGAGTCCATCGACCAAAAATATCTCACCATGATCCGCTCCTTAAGCATCAATCCGGAAAAGATTCAACGAAAAAGCGATTTGAAGATCGTCTTCACACCGTTACATGGCACGGGGATCACAATGGTACCACCGGCGCTGGCTGCGTTTGGATTTACTAACATACATGTTGTTGAAGAACAAGCGGTTCCAGATGGACGTTTCCCAACAGTCTCCTATCCTAACCCCGAAGATCCAGCGGCACTCAGGCTGGCAATCGACAAAGCTCTCGCTATCAACGGCGACCTCGTGTTAGCCAATGATCCTGATGCGGATAGAGTGGGAGCAGGTTTCAAAGATCACGGCGAGAAGATTACTTTACTGAATGGCAATGAGTTGGCAGTATTATTGACGTATTATATTTTATCTGAATTGCAAAAGAAAAAACGGTTGAAATCCAACAATTTTATTGTTAAAACGATCGTAACAACGGATCTTTTGAGCGAAATTGCGGATGATTTCCACGTGCCGTGTTATAACGTGTTGACCGGTTTCAAATATATCGCAGATATTATCCGCAAAAATGAAGGGATATCGCACTTTGTTTGCGGCGGAGAAGAGAGTTACGGATTTTTGATCGGGGATGCGGTTAGGGACAAGGATGCCGTGTCCACTTGCTGTCTCATCGCCGAATTGACCGCCATGCTCGCTTTGGAAAATAAAAATATGAAAGACTTGCTGTATGAAATCTATCAAAAATATGCCTTTTACAAAGAAGAACAGGTATCATTGACTAAAAAAGGGAAGGACGGTCTGGAGGAGATTGTGGAGATGATGCGAGAATATCGTCAAAACCCACCCGCAGAAATCGGTGGGGAGAGAGTGATCATGATTCATGATTATTTATCGCAATTAACAAAAAATATTGCGGATAATACCCAAAAAGAGATCGCATTGCCCAAGTCCAATGTATTGCAATTTGTGACGGAAAAAGGGTCACTTGTCACCGTCCGTCCATCCGGCACCGAGCCGAAAATCAAATTTTACATATCTGTGAAATCTAAAGAGAAAAATACATGTAACGATGTTGTTTTAAAACAGTTATCAACAAATATTAAAAATATTAAAAAATCACTAAATATAGCATAAACATGATTAATCCCCAATTATTAAATCCCAAAAGCATTGTGGTGGTGGGCGCTTCGAACGATGTGCAAAAACCTGGTGGAAAAGTTTTGAAAAATCTGTTATACAGCAACTTCCAAGGCAAAGTTTATGCCGTGAATCCCAAAGAGGATGAAGTACAAGGTCTGAAATGCTATCGCACAGTGGAAGAGCTTCCACAAACGGATTGCGCCATTTTAGCGATTGCAGCGAAATATTGCCCGGCATCCGTGGATGTGTTGGCTAAGCAGAAAGAGTGTGGCGGTTTCATCATCCTTTCCGCCGGTTTTGGCGAAGAGAGTGCCGAGGGCGCACGATTGGAAAAACAGATTGTGGATACCATCAATAGCGTAAATGGCAGCCTGATAGGACCAAATTGCACCGGATTCTTGAACACTAACTATTGCGGCGCATTCGACACCCCCATCCCGCCGCTTAATGCGAAGGGTGTGGAATTCATCACCGGCTCCGGTGCGACCGCCGTGTTCATCAAAGAGTATGGCATGACCAACGGTCTGTCGTTCAACAGTGTGTGGGCGGTAGGAAACTCCGCACAGGTGGGTATCGAAGAAGTTTTGGAACATTTGGACCATACATTCGATCCCGAGAAGAGTGCCCGGGTGATTATGTTGTATATGGAGAACATCCGTAATCCCCAAAAAATGTTAAAACATGCCACTTCATTAATCGGCAAAGGGTGCCGCATTGCAGGCATCAAGTCGGGAAGTTCTTCGGCGGGCAGCCGCGCGGCTTCATCGCACACCGGTGCGTTAGCCTCTTCTGATGTCGCAGTGGATGCTTTGTTTCGCAAAGCCGGCATCGTACGTTGTCACACTCGCGAGGAGTTGACCACGGTGTGCGCCATTTTCATGCACCCGGAAGTACAAGGACGCAACATCGCCATCATCACCCATGCCGGCGGTCCCGCGGTAATGCTGACTGATACACTCTCCAACAACGGCATGGAAGTACCTCATATTGAAGGGCCCGCAGCTGACGAACTATTGAGCAAACTCTTCGCGGGCTCCTCCGCAGGCAACCCCATCGACTTTCTGGCGACCGGCACGGCCGAGCAGTTGGGGAGCATCATCGATTATTGCAACAACAAGTTCGACAATATCGACGCAATGTGCGTGATTTTCGGTTCTCCTGGACTATTCCCCAATTGGGAAGTGTACCGCGTGTTGGACGAGAGGATGAAAACGTCAAAAAAACCAATTTTCCCCATTCTGCCTTCGATCGTGAATGTGAAAGACGAGATTGAGGATTTCATCCAAAATAAACACCGCATCAATTTCCCCGAAGAGTGCGTGTTTGGCAATGCATTGGCGAAGATCGCAAATACACCAAAACCGCAACCACTCAATCCGGTATTGCCTGAAATCAACGTGAATGCAATCCGCAAAATCATCGACCATTGCGACAACGGTTATATTTCATTGGCCAATATCCGCGGTTTGTTAGACGCCGCACGGATCACCCACAAAAACGAGGTAGAAGTGACTACGGCCGAGCAAGCGGTGGAGTATGCGAGAAAACAAGGTTACCCGCTGGTAATGAAAGTGGTAGGCCCTATCCACAAGTCCGATGTGGGCGGCGTGGTGTTGAACGTGAACGATGAAGATACGGTCATCAACGAATTCAACCGATTGATCAAGATCAAGGACACATACGCAGTGGAAATGACAAAGATGTTCTATGGCACCGAGCTGTTCATTGGGGCTTCCCGCGAGGAAAAGTTCGGACATCAGGTGCTGTTCGGCATGGGAGGTATCTTCATCGAGGTATTGAAAGATGTGAAAGCGGCATTAGCGCCGGTGGGTATCGACGAAGCCGCTACATTAGTAAAGGAACTGAAAAGCTACAAGATCATCAAGGGGATCCGCGGACAAGAGCCTGTGAACGAGCAACTTTTTATCGAAACGATCTCCAAAGTGTCGGCCTTAGTCACCGCCGCTCCCGAAATCGCCGAAATGGATCTCAACCCGCTCCTCGGCAATGCCACCAGTTTGACGGCGGTGGACGCAAGGATACGGGTGGAGAGAAGTTAGAAGTTGGTGTTAGGATTTAATAGGCTGAATATCAAATCCGAACACCAATTATCATAGCACAACGCAACGAGAACGCTACATCCAAACATCCAAACCCTATGGGCATCATCGTCAGACAAAGCATAAAAGGAACAATCGTCAACTATATCGGCTCGTTTCTCGGATTCATTATGACTTTCTTCATCATGATCCGGTATTTAACGCCGGAGGAGGTGGGACTGACACGTATTTTACTGGATGCGGCGATGCTGTTTGCGGGATTAGCGGCGGTGGGAACGAACGCCTCAATTATCCGTTTTTATCCATATTTTAAAAATCCTGAAAAGAAAGACCACGGTTTTTTCACGTGGACGTTACTACTCCCGTTGTTAGGATTTATTTTGGCGTTAGGGGCTTTCCTCCTCTTCAAAGAACCAATCATCCACTATTTCGAAAAAGAGTCACCGTTGTTTGTTAAATACTCCAATTTCATCATTCCATTGGCGTTTTTCTTGCTGTACATGGGCGTTTTCGAGACCAACTCCAACGTGCTCATGCGCATCGTCATTCCGAAATTTATCAGGGAGGTCGTCATTCGATGTATTCTCATTCTGGTCTATCTGCTTTACGCTTTCAACGTTTTCTCGCAATACCAGTTCGTAGTCGCATTTTGTTCCGCATACGGGATCGCTCTGCTACTCAACATTTTCTATATGTTCTCGTTGGGAATGATTTCCCTCAAGCCGGATTTGCAATTTATCGACAAAAAACTGTTAAGAAATATCGGATTTTACACTGTGTTTTTGGTGGCAGCCTCTTTGACTGGCACGATCACTCCGATGATTAATACCTTTTTCATCAGCGGGGAAATGGGGTTGAGTTCCAACGGGATTTTTGCTGTGGCCACGTATATTGCCACCATCGTCGAGATCCCATACCGCTCGTTGGGTGCGATCACGCAGCCTCAAATTTCGCACGCCATCAAGGACGGCGACACGAATACCGCCAACTTCCTGTGCAAGAACGTTTCCCTGCACCAACTATTGGTCGGTTCACTGATCTTCTTTTTTATCTGGATTAACATCGATGCTATTTTCACCATCATCCCAAACGGCGAAATTTACCAAGCCGGCAAATGGACGGTATGCATCATCGGGCTGTCGCGGTTGTTCAACTCAGCGTTCAGCGTAGGCACCACCGTCTTGAACTTCTCCCAATATTATTACTCTTCCCTCCTTTTCAGTTTCGGATTGATGGGATCTGCTATCTTATTAAATATCAAACTAATACCTATATGGGGTATCAGCGGCGGTGCCATAGCCACGCTCCTCTCCTACCTTGTTTACTACCTCTGCCTATTAGCCTTTACCTACTATAAAACAAAAGTTTCTCCCTTCTCTTTCAGACAATTATGGGTTCTGGCTTTACTATCCGGAATGTTCTTGCTGAATTTTTTATGGAACATCTCTATTTCTCCCTTAATCGCAAAAATAGAAGCCAACCAACTGTTATTAACCATCTTAGATCGTGGTTTATGCTCCATCCTATTAGCGGGTATCTCTATTTTCGTCATTTACAAACTTCATTTTTCCAACGAAATTCGGAGTTTAATGGAAAAAATGATAGGGAAAGTACGCAGGAATTAAAGAATGTAAAATTCCTCTCATTTCTCAGTTCCTACATTCTTCAATTTTTCTTATATTTGCCCTCCAGTAAAAAATAAAGAAAATAAGTTTTCTATAACCTTTTAAATAATTGAAAATGAGTAATGTAAAGTATGTTTACACTTTTGGCGGAAAGACTGCCGAAGGTAAAGCCGACATGAAAAACTTGTTGGGTGGTAAAGGGGCAAACCTTGCCGAAATGTGCCTCATGGGACTTCCCGTTCCCGCAGGTTTAACGATCACGACAGAATGCTGCACAGCATATTACACTAATAATCAACAACTTCCAACTATACTAATGGACGAAGTGTGGGCTGGAATGAAATCTGTGGAAAAAGTGATGGGATTGGCATATGACGATCCTGAAAATCCACTGTTGCTCTCTTGTCGCTCCGGTGCTCGCAGTTCCATGCCGGGCATGATGGACACGGTGTTAAACATCGGACTCACTTCCAAAACTATCCCCGGATTGATCAAGAAAACCAACAATCCGCGTTTCGTGTACGATTCGTACCGCCGTTTGATCATGATGTACGCCGATGTGGTGATGGAGAAAGCGGAAGACCTCGAACCCGCTGAAGGCAAGGGAATCCGTAAAATTTTAGATGAAATGCTGGACGAATACAAACATAATAAAGGTTATAAATCGGACACAGATATGAGTGCTGACGAGTTGCTGGAACTGGCGAACGCATTCAAGGTGAAGATCAAAGCCGCATTGGGTGTTGAATTTCCAGATGACGCGCAAGCGCAACTGGAAGGCGGCATTCGAGCCGTTTTCAAAAGCTGGAACGGCAAAAAAGCAATCTCATACCGACGCATTGAAAACATTCCCGATGAGTGGGGAACCGCAGTGAATGTGCAAGCGATGGTGTTCGGCAACATGGGCGACGGCTCCGCTACCGGTGTGGCTTTCACCCGTAACCCGGCGACCGGCGAGAACCAATTCTACGGCGAATGGTTGATCAATGCGCAAGGTGAAGACGTGGTTGCCGGTATCCGTACCCCGAGTCCACTGAACGATGCGACTAAAAACGAACAAAACAAGCATTTATCTTCTATGCAAGAGCTTATGCCTGAGATCTATAAAGAATTGGACGATATCCGTCACTTGTTGGAAAAGAGCTACCGTGACATGTTAGATATCGAGTTTACCATTCAAGAAGGTGCGCTCTACATGTTGCAATGCCGCGTGGGAAAACGCACCGGCGTGGCAGCATTAAATATGTCGCTTGACATGTTGAAAGAAGGCTTGATAGACAAGAAAGAAGTGGTGATGCGGCTTACGCCTGCCCAATTGGATGAACTACTCCACCCGATTTTGGATGTGGCTGATGAAGCGAAACATAAAGTTATCGCAAAAGGTCTTCCCGCAGGTCCGGGAGGTGCGGTGGGCGTGATTGCGCTGACCAGCGAAAAAGCAATGGAATATACGGCAAAAGGCTTGCACAACATCCTAGTGCGAGAAGAGACTAACCCGGAGGATGTGGAAGGCATGCGTGCGGCAGAAGGCATCTTAACCGCTCGCGGTGGCATGACCTCCCATGCGGCTTTGGTAGCGCGCGGTTGGGGAAAATGTTGTATCGTGGGTTGTGACGCTATCCATATTAACCTGAATAACAATACAATCACTATCGCAGGTAAGACTTACAAAGAGGGCGACGTGTTGAGTTTGAACGGAACGAAAGGCTGGGTCTATGATGTGGAAGTGAAGATGATCGATGCTACGGAGAACCCACGTTTCCAAGAGTTCATGCATATCGTGGATGAACACCGGACGATCGGTGTTCGCACCAATGCGGACACACCGGAAGATGCACAAAATGCGATCAACTTTGGTGCGGAAGGCATTGGCCTTTTCCGTATTGAACACATGTTTTATGGCAAAAACAGCGAAAAACCGTTGGCGAAATTACGCAACATGATCTTGGCGAATAACACCGAAGAACGCGTGGCTGCATTGAACGAACTGGCGCCTTATATCAAAGAAACGGCGAAAAGCACTTTGACCGTTATGGACGGCAAACCGTTGACTTTCCGTTTGATGGATCCGCCATTACACGAGTTTGTTCCACAAACCGAAGATAAACAACGCGAGTTGGCGAAAGAGAAAGGAATGGATTATGAAGAGATTAAAAGACGGATCGATGCCTTGCACGAAGTGAACCCAATGATGGGATTACGCGGCGTTCGTCTAGGCATCATATATCCGGAAGTAACTGAAAGTCAATTCCGGGCGTTGTTTGAAGCGACGGCAGAATTGTTGAAAGAGGGCAAAGATCCGCAATTGGAGATCATGGTGCCGCTGACAATCAATGTGAACGAGGTGAAACACCAGAAAGCAATCGCCGACAGCGTGTTAGCGGAAGTGGAAGCGAAATTCGGTCTGAAAGTGCCCTATATGTACGGCACGATGATCGAAATTCCGAGAGCTACTTTGGTCGCCGACGAAATCGCCGAAGTAGCGGAGTTCTTCTCTTTCGGAACGAACGACTTAACCCAGATGACGTTCGGCTTCTCTCGCGATGACGTAAACGCAATCGTTGGAAAATATACGGATGAAAAAATCATCCCTGCCGATCCGTTCAATACATTGGATCAAAAAGCGGTGGGACAATTGGTTAACTTGGGTATCCAGCTGGGAAGAAGCACTTGTCCGAGCCTGAAGGTGGGGGTTTGCGGCGAACATGGTGGCGATCCCGCATCAGTGGAATTTTTCTACAGGGTGGGCATGAACTACGTTTCTTGTTCTCCGTTCCGCGTGCCCGTGGCGCGATTGGCGGCGGCCCAAGCGACGATCAAATTCCCGAAAGGCGGCGGTTGCAGTTGCGGCTGCGGCTGTTCCGACTGCTAACACGTTTGGTATTAGGAACTATAAAAGGGTGGAGTCTGTCACGGACTCCGCCCTTTTCGTATTTTATTTCTATCATCTAATTTCCGACTCCTTTTCCACTTCCGGACTACTTGACCAACACGACGAGAGCCGATAAGCAGGCCACGCCCCAACTTCAAATTCCATTTTTTTTTGACTTTTTTACGAACGAATCAAAACATTTTGTATTTTTGCTTCCGTATTCAAAACCGTTTTTGCAATCATGGCAACGTTGAATCATCTTTTCACAAGGCAGAAACTGAAGCGCCGCCCTGCTGTTGCCGCAAGACATCAGCACGGATTGTAAAAAACATTTCTTGCGGATTTATATCAGTTTCAATTAAAACCTCAAAATATATTTTTTTATGAAAAAAGAATTACTCGTCCTATTTTCGGGCTTGTTTATTTTCACCGTCTCCTTGCAGGCTCAGGTAGCCTCCTTGCAGGCCCAGGAAAAAATCGTGGCCCACACCACCTTGACCCAGACCTTCTTCTCCGTGCCCACGGGCACAAAGCTCGACCTGCTCACCAACCTGGACCTGGCCCGCATGGAGAAGAAAGACCAAACGGAATGGACGGAGAAGCGCGTGAAAGATTTGAAGATCGAAATCACCCGCCTGGATCTTTCCGGAGCGGAATGCCTCTCCGACTCCCTGTACAAAGTCGGCAAAAGCGTTTCCAACGCAAGCGGCATCCGGCTCTATAATTTCCATGACGAATTGATGCGTTACGAGCCCTTTGACACGCCGGAACGGCGGGAGTCTTACCATCTGTCGGAAGAGGCTTACGCGGAGTACGGATTTGCCAAGTTCCCGTCCCAACACGATTTGGGGAAAATCTCCGAAAAGTTGAGCGAGGCGGGATACGCCGTCTCCTATCCCCACAACAACGACAACCGCGCCCTCAAAGCGTACAGCGACTCCGTGGAGATTTATTACAGTCTTCCGGAACTACTCTTCGAAATATCCTATTTCCACAAAAAGGAGCTGCAAAGCAAAATCTCGCACCAATACATGAAAGGGGACGGGGTCATCACCCCGTATTTAGAGACCCGGCACACTTTCTACTACTCCGTCAACAATATCCGCGTAACCCGGATTGACCAGAGAGTGTATTTGAACTACCTGGTGGAGGAAAACGGGAAAACCGTCTACGAGCGCGCTTTGGAGAAACCCCAAAAGTCGCGGGGAACCGTCATTGTCCAGGAAGATATTGACACCCGCCAGGAGAACTGCCTGAAAGTCTATCCGAACCCGGCTACCGACCGCCTCGTTGTGGAAGTCCCGTTGTCGGCAAGCGGCAAGGCGGACATCGAGATCCTGAACATGCAGGGCGTTTCCGTGCTCAAGAAACGGAACGTCGGAAAAAGCGCCGTCTCGTTGAACGTCTCCGGCTTGCAGGGCGGCGTCCACATCGTGCGTTGCGTGAGCGGGGGGACGGTTCAAAGCGTCAAATTCGTTAAAAAATAACCTTAAAACCCAAATAATCATGAAAAAGACCTTGTTAATCATAGCCTTATCGGGAGCGGTTCAGCTAATGGGCCAATCTCCTTTCGACGAAATCTATCTCCGCCTGGAGACGTCCGAAATCGCCCGCCTCGACTCCGTGACTCTCTCCAAGGACACGAAACAGGACAGCGTGGAGGGGTTCCGCCAGCTCTTCTTCATCCACGGCCTGGGAGGCAACGGCTCCGCATGGTCCAGGGTGGTGGAGGCCTGCATGGAATCGACCGACCCCGATTTCCCCGCGCGCAACTGCGAGGCGGTTCCGGTGGATTACGACACCTACACCAACTCCAGCCTCAAGCTCGCCGCCCAGGGAACGTTGTGGCAGATCCGCCAGCACACCCTCATGAACCTCTCCCTCTTTGACAGCTTGAAGCCGTCGCAGTCCATCCTCATCGGACACAGCCAGGGAGGCCTGGTGGGCAGGACGCTCATCCACAAGTCCCTCCACGACCAACCGGCCAACTACGGGCCCGATTTCGGCGGATTCATCAACGTGGCCGGCCCGCTGGGCGGCGCCGCCATCCTCAACAACAGGGACATGATCCTCGACATGGCCTCGCACGCGTGCGGGAAGTTCTTGAAAGCGGAACTGGCAGACCGGAAAGTGGTCAACTGGATCTTCAAAAAGCTCGTGGGCGACGATTTCATAGCAAGCGGGTGCGAGTCCATGGGGGAAAGCATACTCCCTCTGTTTTTCCAAAAATATTTCGATCCCATCACGGAACACTACAAGGTAGGAGCGCCTTTCCTGGACTCGCTCAAGAAAGACGCAAACCACGAGGCGTACCGCGACCTGCCCAAAATAACGTTCTATTGCGTGGAACCCCGCGACCGGATTTTTTGGCGCACCCTTTCGTGGATGGCCAAAGATCCAAACGGCCCCGGCTTTTTCGAGGCCAACCATGATTTCGGCTTTTACGAGGAAAACATGGCAGGGATGTACCTCAGGTACCAGGCTTCGCTGCAAGAATCCCTCGACCGGATCAATTACCTGCACGACACGCAATCGGGCTGGGGATGGATTCTGGGGCTGAACATAGCGCTCATGCTAAACGTCAAGCGCCATGCGGAGAAAGCCGACGCCATGCGGGACATTGTCGAGTGGTTCGACGGCGTGCATTCCGAATGGGAAGCGGTCATCGGGACTTCCGAATATGTCTGGGTTCTCGACACGTGTTATATATGTACCGATTGCACCTCCGGCAAACGGAGATATTGCAAGGAGGAAGGCTGTTGCGCGGAACTGGGTTGCGCCAGATCCGCGCATAGCGTGTTGGCGGGATACAGAACCCGCATCTATGAAAACGACGGCGTGGTCACCGCCCCCTCCGCCAGCGACCTGCCATACCAGACATGGAAGCCCGTCCGGGTTTATCCCAATGAACACGTGAACACGCTCCACAAAGGCTCCTCCCACATGCAGGTGCGGAACGA
>JAITVP010000071.1 GCA_031285725.1 Bacteroidales bacterium | reverse complement strand
GACGAGAGGAAATCGTCCTCCGAGTTGGGTGCCGCCGCTCCCCACAAAGGCCAAATCATCCCCCATCCCGTCAAGGATGAATATTTAGACTTCCTCACTCAATACAAATACGACATTTCCAACCTGAACATTGCGATGGATTGCTCCAACGGCATGGCTTCCCTTTTAGTGAGGGATGTTTTTGGCGACCAACCGCACTACATTTATGACACGTTGGATGGTACCTTCCCCAATCATGAAGCCAATCCGTTAGAAATGGAGAACGTGAAGGATCTGCAAAAGTTGGTGAAAGAAATTCGTGCCGATGTGGGTGTGATTTTCGATGGGGATGCCGACCGGGTGATGTTTGTGGATGAGAAAGGGAATTTCATCCCGCCGGATTTGATGATCGCCGTGATGTCATACTATTTTATTGCTGAAAAAGGTGTTAATGGGAAAGTGATTGTGGATATCCGTACTTCGAAATCGGTGTCCGAGTTCATCGAGAAGCAGGGTAGGGAAGTGTATATGTGGAAAGTGGGTCGTGCGTTTGCCGCCATGAAACTGCGAGAGATCGATGGCGCATTCGGGGGCGAGTTTGCCGGACACTACTATTTCCGCGATTTTTTCTATTCCGATTCCGCCATGATGGCCGCTTTGATCCTCTTACACGTCATCAGTCAAAAAAAACGCTGGGGAATTTCTTTTTCCGAGTTGATTGCTCAAATCAGGGTGTATGCCAACTCCGGTGAGATCAATTTCAAAATAGAGGACAAAGCGGATGCGATGAAAGCGGTGACGGAACACTTCACATCCGAGGAAAAACCAATCAAAGTGATGGATTTTGACGGCTATCGGATTGAGTTCAAGGATTGCTGGTTCAATATCCGCCCTTCCAATACCGAACCTTACCTGCGGTTACTGATGGAGGCGAAAACGGAGAAATTATTGGCGGAGAAATTGGAAGAGGCTGAGGATATTATCAAGAAATTCGCCCCGTAGCATTTCTTAAAAAAAATATATTCTAAAAGAAGTAACCGCATACCACGCTTATATTTCTATTTTAGAAGGATATGATAAAGCAAAGAAAACAGTCTATGATCTTACGGGAAAAGATATTGAGGAATTGCAAAAAGCGGACGTGGACGTATCTGGCTATCCCGCAGGAATATATTTCTTGCAAGTTGACGGTAGTGTGGTGAAAGGCATGAAAAGATAGCTTGTGATTATGTCTTTTCATACATCTAAAAATGTATTATCCTTACACTGGCTCCATATGTGGAGGAGCACTTTTCCGAACTTGAAGATGGGTGTTTGCGGTAAACATGGCGGCGATTAAATTACCGAAAAGCGGCCGTTCCGACTGCTAACCCGTTAGATATTAGAAAAAGGGCGGAATTTGCCACGAACTCCGCCCTTTTTGCATTTTATTTCTAACGTCTAATTTCTAACTCCTTTCGCCGTTTCTGCCAGACGCACAAACTCCCGGCGATAGCCTTGCTCGTCGTTTCCAAGTCCTTGTCGGGCTAAAGTTATCACGTCGTCAAAAGAAGTTCCTTGTACAAAATCCGATCGGTGTAGCAGTTGCCCGAACAGTGCCACCGATTGGATGAAATTGAAATCGGGGCTGACGGTTTTACTCAATTGTTTCCGTCTGACAATCTGCTCTATCTTCTGACTTTTGTCGCTGTTGATCTCCTTGTATCGTAATTTTACCGTCAGCAACTCATCGGAAAAAGAGTTATTTACTGGGTTATCCTCCATTTTCTCATCTTGATACTTCAGCGGATCCACGGTGTTGAATCGACTTTTCACACCCACAGGAATCAGCTCGTAAAGGGCTGTGACAGTGTGGCCCGCACCCAATTCGCCCGCATCTTTAGTGTCATCGTTGAAATCTTCCTTGTTCAGTAGACGGGTTTCGTAGCCAATCAGACGGTATTGCGCAATGTGTGCAGGGTTGAACTCTATTTGGATCTTCACGTCTTTCGCCACGGCGTACATTGTGCTACAGAACTCCTTAACCAACACTTTGTTAGCCTCTTGCAGATTGTCAATGTAAGCATGATTACCGTTTCCCTTTTGAGCCAAGGTTTGCATATTATTATCCTTATAATTACCCATTCCGTAACCCAACACAGTTAGAAAGATACCGGTTTCCCGTTTCTCCTCGATGAGCGTTTCCAGCCCTTTCTCGCTGGATACCCCCACGTTGAAGTCGCCGTCCGTGCAGAGAATGACACGATTGTTACCCTCATTGATGAAATTTTTTTGAGCGATTTTGTAAGCCAGTTCAATACCAGCACCACCTGCCGTGCTTCCACCCGCTGTGAGATTATTGACCGCCTCCATGATCTTTTGTTTGTCGTTCCCCAGGGTGGAAGCCAGTACCTCACCCGCCGCCCCGGCGTAAACCACGATTGCCACACGATCTTCCTTGCGAAGGTTGTTGGTTAACAGTTTCAAAGAGGATTTCACCAATTCCAGGCGGGTCGGGCCGTACATGGAACCGGAAACGTCAATAAGGAAGACAAAGTTGGAGGGTGGCAGTTGCTGAACTGGAATGTTTTTCGCTTTCACGCCAATTTTAACTAAATAATGTTCTTTATTCCACTGGCAAGTGGCGATTTCGGTGTTGATCAGCACCGGGTCGGTACCCGATGGCTCCGCATAATCATAATGGAAATAGTTGATCAGCTCCTCGGTACGGATCGCGTTAGTAGGCGGCAGCTGCCCTTGGTTGAGCATCCGGCGCATATTGGAGTAGGAGGCAGCGTCCACATCCAAGGAGAAAGTGGATAGCGCCTCGTCTTTCACTTTTTGAAACTCATTTTCCACAATGTGCCCGTACGATTCATTATTGGCGTTGTCGTAAGGCGAACGAAATGTATGAACAATATCCGACGAATGTTTTGTGTTGCCTTGAATCCGCACACCATCAATAATCACCACTTGACCATCACTTTGATTACCCCGAACGGAACGAATCTCCTCATTCACAGAATAAACACCTTCGGTGGAAGAGGTTGCTTTGGTCAAATCGTGCGATGGGATCATGCTTTCCGGTTTCAAGAGAATTTCCAAATAATTTTGATTAACGGTTATTATTTCGGATTGATAACCGGGTTTTGAAAAAACCACCGTCCAGCCTAACTGGACACAGAATTGAAAAAATCCCAACTCGTCCGTGCTTACACTCCGGCTCTGCTGCGAGATTGTGATCGTGACCTGCTTTACAGGAAGATTGGCATTATAGTCCAAGACTTTTCCAGTCACGCAAATGGGTGTCTGCGCAAAGAGCGAAATTCCTGTAAAAACGATTGATAAAATGGTTAAAACCAATACTTTTTTTTGCTTTTTCATGACGTTGATTTTTTAGTTAATACTGTCGATTTCTGTGTAAAGAGGAAATTTTGAAGCGGATTCCATAAAATTAATTTGAAAATCTACTAATTTGAAAATGGAGAGAAGCAAAGAAAAAGGAACAGGGCGAAAGGATGGGTTGTCATGTCCTGAATGCGGTTAACACCGAAAACAGGGATATGAATCACAAAAACTATCAACTTTTCCAGAACATGACACAATTTTGTTCTCCTTGATCCTTTCTCCATTTTTATCTCTATCTTTGCCTCTCAATCTTTTTCAACCTTGGCCAAAGAGAACTATTCCCAATATACGGACGAAGAACTGCTGAACCGCTACATGGAAACGGGGGAGACAGGTTGTTGGGGAATGCTGTATAACCGCTATATCCCGTTGATTTACGGCTTGTGTTTGAAATATTTAAATGATCGGGAGCGAGCAAAGGATGCCGTGATGGATATTTACGAGATGTTGTCGGGAAAAATCATGGAGTATAACATCAACCATTTCAAATCTTGGGTTTACACGGTGTCGAAGAATCATTGCCATCACTTGTTAAAAGAGAAGAAAAAGAGCATTTCGTTTGAAAATGAGGAGGTTTTTGTGGAAAATGAGGATTTTTACACTCTTATGGATGAACCACAAAACGAGGAGGAGATGAAAGCCCTGGAGTATTGTATGCAAATGCTGTCGAAAGAGCAACGGATTAGCATTCAATATTTTTACATGGAAAGCAAATCCTACGCCGACATCGCCAACCAAACGGGATACACAATGAACAAAGTGAAAAGCTACATTCAGAATGGAAAACGAAATCTGAAGTTGTGTATTGTGGACAAGCTGACGAATTGACAAGGAGACGAATGGACGAAGCATGCTTGTTTACTCGTCAACTAAAAAAATAAATAATGAACATACTGGACTATATCAAAGGAAAACGGCGGGGGGTGAAGGCTAATCGGCTTGAGAGGGAGGCAATGTGCGATCCATTCCTCGATGACGCGCTGGAGGGATACAGCCGGTTTGAGGATGATTTGACCGGAGATATCAAGTTTTTGCAATCGCAGGTGCTGAAACGATCCTCTCAGAAAAAGCTCCGGGTGTTGCTCCCTTACCGCAAACGAATCGCCATTGCGGCAAGTTATGCCGTATTTGTAATCGGTTCATTCTTAACACTTTTTTGGTTGACAAAGGAAGATAACAGTTCTTTATTGACGATGAGCGAAACAGAACAACCATTGATATCTTCAAAGGTGGAAAAAGCTTTGAGCGAGACGGTTTTTGAAAATGACGTTATTCCCGAAAATTCTGTTGAAATAAGAGATGACGGAGGTGTAAGCAAAAAAATACCTCAGTCTGCGGAAATATCGGACGAAGCAATGCCGGAGGATATGGCTTCGTATCTTGCGGAGTATAATATCGCAGAGGAGATACCTATTACTTCCAATGAAGCTGTAAAAGAACCAGATTTGCTCATTCTTCATAAAGCCCATGGCGTTGATCCTGAAAAGACCATCGACTCTACTATGGCGCAGAGTTTGATACAAACTTTTGCCGGACGAGATTTGACAAAGGCGCTTGCTTCTGCTGACGGTGTCTCTTCCGTGGACGGCGACATAAAATCCGTGCGGGGTAATCGTTCCGACGGACAAGTGGTAATCATTGATGGCGTACGGGTACGGGACAAAGAACAACTCACACCGAATAACATAATCCCCAGCCAAGGTGTAGACATATTGACGGAGTCGCAGATTGTTTTCCAATTTAACCGTCAAGTTTGTCCGGAACTGGGCGGACGAATAACCGTGCAGTTTACCATCGACACGCTCGGCAACATCGGCCCCATGCAGATTGTGGGCACCTCCTGCACCGCCTTCGAGCAAGAGCTACACCGGATATTGAAAAGTGCCGGAAACTGGAACAAAGGTGTTGGAACGGTGGTGCTGAATCTGAATTTTTGAGGATTTTTCCATAAATATATTCCTGTCTATATCTATTTATTCAGGGCAAAATCATTATTTTATCTCTAAAATCCAACTTACTTGCTGCTTTCCTGATAGGACAAAATCGCCGCCGTATCGATGATGACGGCCATGCAGGAGAGGGCGATAATTTGGGTTTTTACGTCTTGCAGAGTACCGCCTTTGAGAACAATGCTTTTGATGACATCCATGTAGAACGATAAAGGGTTGAGATAGTTAAGTTTGATGGCCCAGTCGGGCATGCCCTCGGTGGGAGTGAAGAGGCCGCTGAGCAGCACGAAAACAATGAAGAGGAAAAAGACAATGAACATCGCCTGCAGCTGATTTTCGGAGACACTGGAGATGAAGAAGCCCAGACCCAGCATCGCTAACAAGTAGATCGCCGTGATGCCGAGCAACAAGGAGACGCTGCCTTGTACGGTGATTCCAAAGACGAGTTTCATCAGTATTAGTCCGACGATGAACTCCATCATCCCTAAAATCAAAAACGGAATCATCTTGCCTACAATGAATTGCCAGCGTTTGATGGGAGTCACGTTGATCTGCTCAATAGTGCCGAGTTCTTTTTCACGCACGATATTGAGGGCGGTCACATAGGCACCGATCAGGGTCACCAAGATTACTAAAATACCGGGTACGATCAGGTTTTTGTAGTTCATCTGTTCGTTGAACCAGAAGACGTTGGAAGCGAAGATTTGTGCTTGACGATTCTGTTCGGGCGGCATGGCAGAAGCCAATTCGTCCATGTAGTTGGCTATCACCTCTTGCACATAAGCGGTACCAATCCCCGCTTTCACGCTGTTGATGGCATTGGCGGTGATGGCGAGGCCCGTTTTCTGCCGGTTCATCAAATTCTTCTCGAAATCAACGGGAAATTCGATCACAAAATCGATCTTGTCGTGCAACATCATCTCCTGCGCCTGGTCGTTGGAGGCGAGGATACCGTGCCCGATAAAATAAGGCGAAGAGAGATATTCTTGAATGATGGCTTGCGTGGTGGACGAACGGTCATGGTCAATAAACGCAATGTTGACATGTTTGATCTCATAATCAGCGGTGAAGGGGAAAAGCAGGAACTGCACCAACGGCGCAATAATCAAAATACTGCGCAACAATGGGTTACGCATGACCTGCAAAAACTCCTTCTTGATCAACATCAATATCACTCTCATTTTTTCCTCCTTTTGTCAATACGTGAAAGACTAATGGTTATCAAAAACACAGCCATCCCGAAAAGAATCAGCATGTAAAGCCAAATCTCATGTAAACCAGACCCTTTTATCATCACATCCTTGATGGCGATGATAAACCATTTGGCAGGGAAAACGTTGGCCAACAGCTGGAAAAAGTAGGGCATATTGTCTAACGGGAACAAGAATCCCGACAGCAGGACGGTTGGGAGAAAAAGCCCCATCATAGTCATCATCATCGCATCTAACTGGGTTTTTACTAAGGCGGAGATCATCAGGCCGAACGAGGCGGAAGTGAGCATGAAAATAACGCAGAGCACAAAGAGGGTCAGTAGATTTCCCCGAATAGGCATGTGGAAAACCAATACGCTTAAAACCAATATGATGATGGTGCAGATGAACGACAGGAACATGTACGGGATTAGCTTGCCAATCACCACGTAGACTTTCTTTACCGGGGTGATTAACAGCATGTTCATTGTGCCAGTCTCCATCTCGCGCGACAGCGTGATGGACGACATCAGCGCAGTGACAATGATCATGATCAAGGTGATGATGCCGGGAACGAACATGTACACGCTGTTCATCTCCTGGTTATACTCCATTTTCACGGAGATATCGAACAGCAGAGGATCGGTGGCGAGGTCGTTGTAGTCAGAGGTGAAGTCGTAGATCACCGAACGGATGTAGTTGTTGAGGATCGAGGCCACGTTCAAGTCTGATACATCGTTGATAATTTGTAAAGTAGCGATCTGTTCCTTGGCCAATGACTCTTCGAAATTAGCAGGGATAATGAGGGCTAATTTCCCACCCTTGCTTTTGAAATCCCGATCTATTTCCGTTTCATTATCGGGATATGAAACTACTTGGAAGTAACCGGAAGCGGATATTTTTTCGATCAGATTTTTCGATTGGGAATCCATGGAGTGATCCAGAATAGCGATTTTTGCATTCCGAATTTCGGAACTGATGGTGAATCCAAAAAGCAATACCAACACGATCGGCATTGAGAGCATCAAGAAAAGAGAGACTCTATCCCGGAGGATATGCCAAAATTCTTTTTTCAAGATCATCGCCAATTCTTTCATAAATTGCTATCTTTTAACAAATTTAGAGAATACCGCCTCGATGGAATCCACCCCTATGTCGGTTTTGATTTGCGTGGGCGTGCCGATCATCATCACTTTGCCATTCGACATGATGCATATACGTTCGCAATACTCAGCCTCGTCCATGTAATGCGTGGTGACAAATATGGTTACGCCGGTGGAGGCGGTTTTATAGATTCTGTCCCAGAATTCGCGACGCACAATCGGATCGACACCGCTGGTCGGTTCGTCCAAAAAAACGATATCGGGTTTATGAAGCAACGCAGTGGCAAACGCCAGTTTTTGTTTCCATCCTAACGGTATGGCCCCCACCAACTTGTCGGCGTATTTTTCCATGCCGAGGTCTTTCAAACTCTCGCGGATACGCACTTGGAGTGCCGCAGGTTTCACTCCATAGATGGTGCCGTAGAGCTGCATGTTTTCCGTCACCGAAAGGTCGTTATACAACGAAAACTTCTGGCTCATGTAACCGATCCTCTTTTTGATCTGTTTGGATTGTGTTTTTAGGTCATAACCCGCAATGGTGGCGATGCCGGAGGAGGGTCGCAACAAACCGCACATCATCTTCATTGCTGTCGTTTTGCCGGCGCCGTTTGCACCCAAAAATCCGAATATTTCACCTTTTTTAACTTGAAATGTGATGTGATCCACGGCGATGAAATCCCCGAACTTCTTGGTCAACTCATGCACGTCTATGTTATTCACTTTTCCTCCTTTCCATCAATTCGATAAAACAGTCCTCAATTGATGGCGTGATTTTTTTCATATCACTGTATTCCATGTTGTTATCTTTCATAAAATCGGCAAACCGTATCGGAATCGTCACTTCATTCTTATCATAAAAAACGGCATGGACATATTCCCCATATGGATAAAAAATGCACTCAATTGGGCATTTTTCCATCACCTTTAGCGTGTCGAAAATTCGTTTCACCCGAATAGAGTAGAGCGAACCTTCGAACCCTTTCACGATTTTTTCGGGTGAATCAATCTTGATGATTTCTCCCTCTTGAATCAGCGCAATCCGGTCGCAACGGGTTGCCTCGTCCATGTAAGGCGTGGAGACTATTACCGTAATTTTCTGTTTTTGAATGGTTTTCAATATATCCCAAAACTCTTTGCGCGAAACAGGATCAACACCAGTGGTGGGTTCGTCTAAAAAAAGTATTTCGGGTTTATGGATTAACGCACAGCAGAGAGCCAGTTTTTGTTTCATTCCGCCAGACAATTTCCCGGCTTTACGGGTTTTGAACGGGGTGAGTTGTTTCCATATCGGTTTGATAATCGGCATGTTTTCCGTTAATGAACTCTTATACATTGTGGCGAAGAATTTCAGATTTTCTTCTACAGTCAAATCGGGATAGAGGGAAAAAACGCCCGGCAAGTAGCCGATGACGGCGCGTACTTTCTTGTAGTCGCACTCCACGTCCATATCTAACAGGGTAACAGAGCCTTCATCGGCAAAGAGCAACGTGGTCATAATATTGAAGAGAGAGGTTTTGCCGGCGCCGTCAGGCCCCACCAAGCCGAAAATCTCGCCTTGATTCACGGCAAAAGACACCGACTTCAATGCCGGCACTTTATCAGAATAACATTTGCTAATATGGTCAACGACAACCGCTTGCATGTCCATTATTTAAAAACCACGTCACCCGGCATTCCGATCTTCGCACTGCCGTCATTTTCAAACATGATCTTCACGGCATACACCAAATTCACCCGCTCTTTTTTGGTTTGGATCATCTTGGGGGTAAACTCCGCCTTGGGGGAAATCCACGTGATCTCGCCTTCGAACTTTTTCTCCGTTCCTTCAGGCGAATCCATGAAAACATCGGCTTTTTGGCCATATTTCAAATTTGAAAGCATATCTTCGGATACATACACTCGGATAAACATGTTCTCCAAATTGGCCATCTTGAAAAGCGGTTTCCCTTGGAAAACTAACTCGTTAGCTTCAATATATTTTTTTAGCACCACGCCTGTGATGGGTGCTTTGATCTTGCATTTTGCCAGTGCGTCTTCCAACTGCATCTTCTGCCAGCGCATCGCCTCCACCTCCTCCAGTACCGACTGCGATTGCATGTTCAAGTTCGACTTGGTGGCTGCAATCTGGCTTTTTGTGATCAATATTTCCGCATCCACATCGTCCAACTGTTTTGCTTGTATAGCATTGAATTTTACTAAATTAGCTATACGAATGCGCTCTTTTTCCAACGTGGTCAACTTCTCTTGCAAGGAGCGAGTCTGGGTCGGCATGTCGGGACGTCGTGCCAACGCCGCTCGAATCGAGGACTCCAACTGTTGGATTTGCAGATAGAGCTGCAAGGTGTCAATGATTCCCAACTCTTCCCCTTTTTTGTAAACTCCACCTTCTTCCACATTGAAAACTAACAATTTTCCATTGTTTTCCGCCGAAACGATAATCTCGGTGGCTTCAAAAACACCGTACGCATCCGCCTGATCCTTGTTCCTGTTACACGAAACAAACAGCAACAATCCACTAATTATTGGAAACAGATATTTCATTCTAAAATTCATACTCTATTTTTTGAAAAACGTGCAAAAATAGGCAAAAAAGTGCCTTGAGTTCAACAGCGAAATGTTTTCCCCTTTCATTAAAAAACAAACTCTATTTTTCTCTTAGGCCCTGATAGGATTAGTATATTGTATGTTAATGATTTAGCACTGTATACACCACCTTACATCAACAAAAACAGACCCTTAAAATAATACGATTTTCCCAACTTGGCGACAACGTGTATGCCATATGAATAGGTTCCGACAGGACATGGTTTGTTTCGATGTGTTCCATCCCATTTAAAATAAGGATCTTCCGAATAGAAGATCAATTCTCCATAGCGATTATAGATACAAATTTTCGCAGAAGCGACACTTTCCGGATCGGAGAGGGCAAAATAGTCGTTGAGTCCATCCCCATTGCCGGGAGAAATGGCAGTTGGAAAATAGAGATTGAAATCGCATTCCTCAATAACGTGGAAAGCAACGGCCTTGCACATTTCCCGTTGAGCAACAACCCTGTAAGTGCCGGGATGCTCAACCCTGATCGTGTGATCTGTTTCGCCAGTACTCCAAACGATATCCGTTACATCAGTAACGATTTCTAATTCAGCACTATAATTATCGCAAAAATTTTCCGTGTGATTTACAATAGCTATTTCCGGTGTCGCGATAAAAGTCACAGAAATGGAGTCTACTGCAATACAACCCTCTGTGTTAGCGATAGTAAGATAGTAAACACCACTTTCATCAACTGTGATGGCGGAAGAGGTGCCACCGGTACTCCACGCATACGTGTGATCGCCGGACGGAGAAGAAAGGGTTACCGTGGGGGAGGTTTCCTTACAGACGGTGACATCTGCCCCTAAGTCGAGTATCAGTGGATCTGCAATGGTGAGTTGCAAAATGACCACGCTATCGCAACCCAAAGCCGTCTGTAACGTGTCCGTGTAAACACCCGAAACGGTCAATTCCATCCCGCCAAAGGAGTAAGAATCTTCGTTGCAAAGCGCAACCGCAATTTCTTCCTCAACGTGCTCGCCAACATGGACAGTCGCCGAATCTATATCGGGATATATCGGAGTGAAGAAAATGTCGTCGATTCCAAAATCGTTTCCGGCATTACTAGACATGAATTGAGCTACAATGGTGATCGTTGCCGTAGTATTGCTGCCGCTATTCCAAATTGTGTAGAATTGGTCCCACGTCAATGCACCGGACAATTGGAAAGGTACATCCAGTAACACGCCATTAATGCTGAATTGTAACAGAGCGGGGTTTTCCGCAATCATTGAAATACACCAGGCGTAGAAAACATAATCGGTGTTGGGAGTCACGTTTGGTAAAACTTGCGACCAGACAATGGTGTTTTGGGTCATTGATCCATTGACAATCAAGAATTTACCAGCGGATGTTCCCACGGTGTGGTCATAATGGGATCCAAAATTCTCATGGACATCATTTCCGCTGGCCGCAATAGTATAAGTGCCTTCGTTCCAAAGTGTTCGATCTCCGCTGGGTGCTTTATAATTATATTGGGACGTGAAACTGGTGTTTCCGGCGGAGAAGTCCCCATTGGTAACCAAATTTGTGCTATCCGGTCGGAAAGCGTACAATGTGTATGTTGTAGTCGTGTCTGGACAAACCCACGGCGAGAGCAGCATGGTATCCGACAATGATGGATCTGATTTCCAATGGTAATACAAATATTCATTCCCATACACGGAGCCGGAAAGTCGGGCTGATTCACCAAGGCAGATCGTATCATCTACACCGGCACTCATGGTTTGGGAATAAAGGCTGCTGCACGAAAGCAAAGCGAGCAGAAAAAGAACAATTGACCGGTTCATGACAAATTTTTAAAAACCGCACAATAATAATAAAAAAATCACTATAGAGCGCCAAAAATCAAATTTAGTTGATTTTTATTTTTAATACATTGACATTCAGTTATTTATTTTTAATAATTTCATTTTTTTAAAACTTCATCCCCCTAAAAAGCGAGAGAAAATTGTGCCCCGGGCCCTTTGTTCCGCCTGATTTCCTTCTTGGAATAGGTGCTTGAACGATTTTCTATCAGCAAGCATATGTCCAAATAACTGGTTAACGGAGTGTGTTTCCGGTGGATCTGTTTATCTTTCATTACTCCAGGCTCATTTCTGGGCAATTGCTGTTCAATCAAGACTTCGGAAGGAATCAGAAATTAGACGTTAGAAATAAAATACGAAAAGGACAGAGCCCGTGACAGACTCCACCCTTTTATAGTTCCTAACACTGAACGTGTTAGCATTCGGAACAACCGCCGCCTTTCGGGAATTTGACCGTCGCTTGGGCCGCCGCCAATCGCACCACAGACATGCGGAATGGAGAACAAACTTGGACAAGTGTTTCTTCCCAGCTGGATATCTAAACTAAAAAATTGTTCCACAGTTTTTTAATTCAAATTCACCCCTCCTTCATTATCAACTGTTAACCGTTAATTCTCCTTCGGCGTGTTGTTCAAATCCACGCAGATAATCGTGGTCGAGCTCATGCAGTACAAATACCCCAGTTCCTTGTCGATGATCACGCCCTCGGCGATGCCGCCGGTTGGGCCCGTGTCGCTCCACAGTTTCCGGCCGGTTTCGGCGTTCAGGCAGTAGAGGTGGAAGGTGACGTCCGGCCCCCAGGC
>JAITVP010000059.1 GCA_031285725.1 Bacteroidales bacterium | reverse complement strand
CAAAAACGCGAAAGCCTGACCGAAACCATGGTGGCTACGGGGCTTCTCGCAATCAAGGAGCGGGTGATTCCTCTGCCCATTAAACGCATCATGAGGCTAAAGATTTCCTGAGCACTACAATCCAATAATAGATGTCGAAGATAGTGTTGATGACTATGTGAAGCTCTTTTATGATGATAAAATAAGAAAAAAAGACATACTTCTTGATTTAAATGACATAAAAAAACATGAGGGCATGTCTGTAAAGGAATTATCAGAAGAACCCGATTACATTGAACATTTGGATAAGTTTTATGGTGGGCATGCCAAGAATAAAGAAAAATACAATCTCGACAATATTCAAAAAATGCTAAACAACTCAATGAGCGAATCGAAATCTCATTTCTTTGATTTGAATAAGAGAAGCAACGGTGGACTTAAAAAATTATTGATTGAAATGGGGTGTATCGAAAATGCCGATTTAAAACAGGAATGAATTATGAAAATCAGAGATATTGTTGGTGTTATTGTACACCATAAATTTAGCGCTTTCATCATGATAGTTTGCATCACTTATTCCGCCTACTATTTTTGGGAACGTGGTTATTTTTCCATAACGCAAACGCAAAAAATTGCGGCTTTAGTGCGTGGCATGATGTATTTTGAAGGATTCAAATCGGATGTTCCTCTTCCCGGCTGGAATCCAGACAGAACGATTATTCCACGGGCGGAAACGTTTGGTGACGCTGCGGTGCCCTATATTGCTGAGGAAATATGGTCTTCAAAAAATCCACTGCAAAGAAAAGCAGGCATTTTCATCCTTACCAATGCCATCAGAACCAAATATTCCCTCTCTGTGATTGCTGAAACCTGTCGTCGTGGATTTGGTGAGCCATCTGTTTATGAAGACGCTATTGGGCCTTCCGGATTGGAATACCGTTTTCCTGTAGGTTCAAAATTAATTATTTCAGAAGCGGAACGAACACGTAATTATCGTAGATTAAGATTTTATAGGTGGTACAATAGGTATAATAGTAGGATTGTAGATACCGATTATGGCATAGGTCTAGTAATGCCTGATAATACTATTCGCCCTTTAGGGTATCATGGTATGCGCAATGAGAGATATACATCTTCAAAAAATGCAAACAAGCAGCACACTGATTATTTTTTTTGTACCAAACGTTTATTCAAATATTCAGACAATAACACAAATGTGACTCATGAGTTATCATCTCTTTTGTACTATACCGATCCCAACCAATGGGAAGAGGAGAAAAGAAATGGAAAACTAGAACAAACTGAGCGCAATATGTTTTTCCAACTTTTTTCCGAGCGGGTGCAATCAGATCCTACCTTCTGGCCTTACTATCCTGTAATGCGTTATACTATTGTCCAAGGTTACTTCGACTCAAAACATCGCCAACATGGCCTCTGGCGCGATGTTGATGACGAATCTAAGATTGTAACTAGTGAACGCTGGTTTTTTCATGGCGAGGAGCTGACTGAGGATGAATATTATTCCCGCGGTGGCTCTGACATGGCGATATCGTTATCATGGGATGAAGAGAACATGGATGTTGACAAGATGCAAGAGCAGTAAAAGTGAATGCTCCCCCGAGTCGAGTGCCGATGAATTATCGGACGAGCGGCGTGAGGAACTGAAGGGCCGGGCCTCTCAAGGGCATACATCTGGTGGTGAGCGACAAGTGTCTTGGCTTGACGGAGGCACTGGCTGATTTCTTCCCTGACGCGGCGTGGCACCGGTGTCTGGTGCAAGCTTGAGGGGATGCGGATCGTGAAGGCGGCGCGCGTCATCCGCGACGGAGTGGAGGAGACGTTGACATACTATTCTTTTCGGTGCGAGTATTGACGCAGCTTGTCAACCAATCAATTCAGGCTTGCCGCCAAGGCAAGCCTGTAGATTGCTCGACCGAGTTAGTTGCTTGGAGTCGTGATTTATTGGTTATAACCGAACATCGTGGGTTGTTTGGAGGGGGGTAGCGGCGCAGGGCCCTTTTTGGGCCATGCGATGACGAGTATTTTCAGTTGTGGCTCTCGCAAAATCGAAGCTAAAAAGGCTAGGGATTGTTGGTAGATAGTTGGTAGTGGATTGGGCGAATGTTGGGTCACGGATTTGCATCCCGGTGTCCAGGATTTGTCGTTTTCTGTCACACTTGTGGAGTCGAGACTTCGTGCAACCGCTTCACAGTGTCCAAGATATGACGCTCCCTGTCCATGATTTGCACCTTGGTGTCCATGATCTGACACTTCCCCTGTTTTGTGACCAGTTAGGTTCGAGTCCCCTGGGGGATGCCAGTCTTAAAACCCGCAAGCCGAAAGGTTTGCGGGTTTTCCTTTTTCGATGATAGCTTTCCCCGTCCAAGTAATTCGTCCAAGTAACTACCCAAAAAAAATGTTTCGGACACTCTTTGACAGGAGAAATCATGCCAAGACCCACACGGGAATTCCCTCTTCCCACGCTCCGGATCGTCAGCGGACACGTCAAAATGCGCTGGTACGCGGACGGAAAACCGTACCAAATATCGCTTGGAGCCATCCCAAAGGCGAAAGCACAAGCCATTTGCACCGCTTCCGGCGCGGCATTCGCCGGACGAGCCGAGTTCCCCGACGAAATCCGGGGCGAACCAGCCATTACACGATATTTGCTCGCCCGGAACAACATCACGGCCAACACCAGCAACGAATCCCTTATCGCCGGGTACATCACCCACATGCGGGCGAACAGCGATTCGGATTGGCCTACATCCGTC
>JAITVP010000017.1 GCA_031285725.1 Bacteroidales bacterium | reverse complement strand
AATCGAACCCAAACAGTCCATTGCCCGGCGGGAAGAAAATCAGGCTTGGTCTCGTTGATGAGTGCCAACAAAGAGTCTTCCTTCGCTTTCTTGAGTGGGAACAATTCCGGATTTTCTCGGAACTGAAAACTCAAACCATTAAATTCTCGCATGAAATCATAGAAATAGGACTCTAAATTCCAAATTCCCAAATCCTTCATAATATTCATGTATTGTATACCTCGAAACAGAACACCTTCCCCGTATGATTCAACATTCATATCTTGGAGAAAATGGATGAATTGAAGAAAATTTTCCCGCAGGAAATCTTTGATTTTTCCACTCCCTTCCGGATTCAATATAAGATATTGGCTAATGGCCTCTTTCGCACGATCATCGATCCATTGTTTGGCTGAAGAATGTTCGATCACCCGGAAGAGTTTATCACAGTAACCGGGTCGTAATTCAGTATGATAATAGACGTTAAGAAATTCGGACAAATCGCTTACAGCATGCTTGTATGGAGCCTCCCCAGATGAAAAATTGAACGTGACCACAGTATCGGAAACCGGCAAATTTGCCGCAGCAGGCAAGGCATACTGATTTTTCTTTTTCCCGTTTTTTAAGAATACAAAATAGTCGTGATCAACAGAAAAATTCGCAGAAGGATCGTTATTTATGAAAGTGATTTTCTTCCCATTCCTGATCTCTGGGGTAAACGATTGCACGACTGTTGCCGTGACTTTTTCTCCTTGAACATCCGTGATCTTCACCTGAGCCACCTCGTCGGATTTCTCCAAATTGTGTGGCCAATCAAAAGGTGTTTCGGTGGACAAAAGGGATAAAAAAGAGAGAGAGAAGAGGATGGTTAAAAAAGTTTTTAATTTCATAGTGTTTCTATTTCTTATTCTCAAAAATGTATTAATTTTGCCGCCCAATGGGGGCGATTAGCTCAGCCCGGTTTAGAGCAGTACCTTGACAGGGTAAAGGTCACTGGTTCGAATCCAGTATCGCCCACAAAAACAGGCAGATTTAATAATTTCGCCTGTTTTTTATTTCATGGCTAAGGGTGATATCTACCCTCTTCCCGTCACTTCTCATATATCAAAAATACCGTCCGCCGATTCTTAGCCCGGCTTTCCGCTGTGTCGTTCCCGGCGATGGGAGAGTATTCACCGTAGCCCTTGTATCGTAGCCGCAAAGCGCTGATCCCTTTGCTAACCACATAGTCGTATACCGATTGCGCCCGTTTTTCAGATAAAACCTGATTGGCCTTGTCATCGCCGATATTGTCGGTGTGTCCTTGTATTTCAGCTTTCACGGTCGGATTTTCGGTTAAAAACTCAATGAAAAGGTCGATAATGCGCATGGAGTTAGCGGAGAGGTCATACCTATTGGTGGCGAAGTGGATGTCGTGCAAGTCGTAGATTTTATCTTTCTCCACCCTCTTCACCTCCGCATCGCTCTGCGCCACGCCGTTGATCAAATGCTCGACCGTGATCAGCTTCGTATCAAACGAATGTCCCGGTTTTTTAACGTTGACAATAATTTCCACAGGCTTATCCTCCGTCACTTCGGCCGCAATGGCATATTTGCCGCTATACTCGTTCACCTTCGAGGTCGCAATGACTTTCGAGGCGGTGTCGCGGATTTCCACCACGGCACCTGTCAAATCGCCATCATCGCTTGTCACCTCGCCCTTGATCAGGATCATGTTCCGGGGGCGCGCCTTTTCGTAAAGTTCGAATTGGTAAATATTCCAATCGTTCGATTCAAGGTTGTTGGAAGAAAAATAGGCTGTTTTACCATCCAAACTGACAAAAAAATCAACTTCATCAAACTCGGTGTTGATGGGATGACCGATGTTTTCCGGTTTTATCCAACGACTTTTATCATCCAATTTGGCGTAAAAAATGTCGAAACCGCCCAATCCCTGGTGCGCATCGGAAGAAAAATAGAGGGTGCGACTGTCCGTATGCAGAAACGGCGATTTTTCATTGCCCGATGTGTTGATGATTGGTCCCAAATTGACCGGCATATCCCACTCGCCATTGACATTGCGGGTGGAGAACCAAATGTCAAGCGTCGTATGCTGCGGATCTTTGCCATAACCACCCGGACGGTCGCTGACGAAAAACAGCGTTGATCCATCGGAACTTAGCGATGGCTGTGATTCGTAATAATCCGGCAAATTCACTTTCTGTCCCAACGATTGCGGTTCTGTCCACTCACCGTTGATATGTTCCGAATAATACAAATCGTAATTGGGATAAACACGCCCTTCCGTTTTATATGGTGTCATTTTGGAAAAAATCAGATAATCATTCGTGGCATTGATCGCGGGACTTCCCTCATTATCGGATTGATTGAACGGATGAGGAAGCGCCGCTCCGGCACCAAACCGGCCATCTTTGCCTCGAACGCTAATGCTAAAAAATTCCCGCGAATCCTTATTTCCAAAATAGCTGTTGGGATCGCTGTAAGGCATCCGGCGGGTGAAGTAAAACTGTTCCCCATCGGGGGATATTGTAGCCAAATATTCATCGTGCTTGCTGGAAATGCCATATACTGGTATCGGATCGAAGGGAACAGGATGGTTCAACACGTTGTCGTAAAACTTGGCTGCCCGCATCAACACTTCCGCCTCGTCCAAATCTTCCAACTTGCTCTCGTCAGGATTTTGCAACAGGGTGTTAGCAAACTTAACCGCCTCCGGAAAATTTTCCATTCCATAAGCTAATCGAGCAGCATAAAGATTGTGAACAATCTTGAATGTGGGGCAAACTGCGTGAATCCGGTTGAACGCATCCAATGCCCGCTGCGCATAGGCCTTGTTGTCGATTACCATGCCGTTGTTCCAGATCGGATAATAGTAACTCATGGCATAGTAGTAGTTTGCCTCTAAATATTCGGGAAATTCATCCAAAATCTCGCTGTAAATTTTCCGGGCTTCCGAACGGTCGCCCTTGTTCTGCAATGCCCGCGCCTTTTTGAACTCTTTCTCGTACTTTTTATCCACGATTTGCGCACAAGGATCCTCGCCCTCTTGAGCATTGACACATAAGGACATAGTAAACAGAAAAATGAAGATGATTATTTTATTTTTCATGGGAAAAAGCGTTATGTAACAAAATAAAGTCCAACGTAACCATGGCCGCCATCGCCTCGACCACGGGCAACACGCGCGGTGACACAGAGCGGTCGTTTCGGGATTGTGCATCTAACACCACTGGATTCCCGTCAAAGTCAATCGTTCGCTGTACTTTTCCAATGGTGGGGATGGGCTTGAAAGCAACCCGGAAATCAATGGTTTCACCGTTCGTGATGCCCGCCTGTACACCGCCGTCGTGGTTGCTATGATATGAAAAATCAGCTTTTTGCGCATCATTGTATTCAGAGCCTGTCATTTGTGAGGCATCGAACCCTTTCCCGATATCGAACCCTTTCACCCCGTTGATGGATAGCATGGCATATCCCAACCGCGCATGGAATTTATCGTACACTGGCTCGCCCAATCCTGCCGGCACACCTTGGATCCGGCAAGCGATCAATGCTCCGACACTGTCATCTCCAGGAACGTGTTGAGGATTGGAAATATCAACAGCACAGATAGCTGTCTCTATCTTTCGCAAGACGAGCTTGGCAAACGCTCCAGCCACCACCCTGCAAGCGGTCTGCCGCGCCGATGCCCGACCGAAATATTCGTTGTCACTGAACCCGTACTTCCTATGATAGGTATAAGAAGCGTGCGACGGCTTAATGGCGAAACGCTCGGCATCGTCATATTTTTTCCCATCTTCATTATTGATAATGAACCCGATGGGCGCACCGGTCGAGAGGTTATCCACAATGCCGGAAAGAATGCGAAGCTGATCGCTCTCCTGGCGAGTAGTGGAATGGAAATGTTGACTTGGTGAGCGCCGTTGCAACTCGCTTTGAATAAAGTCGCTATCCATTGTAATTCCCGCCGGAAAACCATCGATCACTCCACCAATCGCCTCCCCGTGGCTCTCCCCAAAATCGGTCAACCGGAAAATCCGTCCAAAAGTATTCATACTGTATAATTTCTCCTAAACTTGTTATGGTTAAAACAAACCGGTCAATCCCAAAGCCTCCCGGTTTTATTTCTAACTTCGATCTCCTTACTCACACCGTCATTCCCCCATCCACACTCAACGTATGTCCGTTAATATAAGAGGCTTCGTCGGAGGCGAGAAATGCGTAAATATTGGCGATCTCGCCCGGTTCGCCCAGACGGCCGATCGGAACTTTGGCCTTCATGCTGTCTATCACATTTTCGGGCATAGCCGCCACCATCTCCGTGGCGATAAAACCGGGAGCCACCGCATTCACTGTGATTCCTTTGCGACCTAACTCGCGCGCCCATGTCTTGGTCATCCCAATCAACGCCGCCTTTGTGGCCACGTAGTTCGACTGTCCGAAATTGCCATAAATCCCGACCACCGACGACGCATTAATGATACGTCCCCAGCCGCTTGCCAGCATGTATTCGCTGATAATTTTACCGCAATAGAACACGCCGGTGAGGTTCACATCGATCACTTGTTGCCATTGCTCGACCGTCATTTTTTTCAGCGTGCTGTCGCGGGTGATGCCAGCGTTATTGATCAGCACATCGATACGGCCGAACCGGTCGTTGCTTTTTTTGGCTGCAACTTCGATCTCGCCGTAATTCGCCGTGTTTACTTTCATGAACACCGCATTCAGTTTTTGCGCCAAGGCGTTGCCTTTCGCCTCATCCAAATCCCAAATGACAACTTTCGCACCCTCTTCCGTAAATTTGATTGCTGTTGCCGCACCGATGCCAGCCGCACCCCCAGTGATGATAGCCACCTTATTCTCTAATCTTTTCATTATTCTCTAATTTTTTCATTTTGCAAAGATAATATTTGCTACGATTCTATGGTTTAGGTCGCATAACATAAGTTAATATGTAAAATAATTATTATACCTTTGCGCCATTAATAAAAAAACAAGTATCACACAAAAAAACAAAAGATTATGGCCGTAAAATACACCGTAAACGAAAGGGGAAATCCCTTAAAACCCGAACAACCGAAGAAATGGTATGCCAACGCTAAAAGCGCCGGCGACGTAACACTCCGCACGCTGAGCAAGGGCATTGCCGCACGAAGCACCGTAAGCCCCGCCGACACGCAGGCTGTGTTGGTGGCACTCACCGAAATGCTGACCGAACACCTTGCCGAAGGAAAGATTGTCCGCCTGGGCGACTTTGGCGCGTTTCAGGTAAGCGTAAGCAGCGAAGGCGCCGAGACGGAAGCAAAATTCAACCCCTCGCTGATTAAGAGCAGCAAGGTAGTTTTCCGTCCGGGAACCGACCTGAAAGAAATGCAGAACAACCTCAAATTTGAAAAGGTATAAACCCCTTACCGAAAACGTATATACGTTTTGTCCGAAACGTATATACATTTTACCTAAAACGTATATACGTTTTTGAGCAAAGGTGCGGAGGTTTTTTAAATAAGGAATAAATGTTTAATAAAGAGGATTTTACAATGATATAAAAACAACAGAATAGTGCCAAAAGGCACAAAGACATATAAAAATAGCGTTTTGCGTTATTCTTGATACTCATTTTACCACAAATTTGATATTACTTCAGGAATAAGTTAGCGAAGCGCCGTGCAATACGGCGTGGAACGGCTTGTTGGAAGTAATAGGCGTGGTAATCTGAGTATCAAACAGGTCTTCCACGCTATTTTTATTGCCATTTTTCAAAATAAACAAATTAAAATATGGAATACTTAAGAAAATACGGAATTGTTGTTTTAATATTTGTTGTTGCTTCCTGTATTATTTACAGTTACACAAGTAACACTGTTCCTCGCCTGTATTTTTCAATTACCGCCTTCAATTTGCCACAAAGCGACAGTCTTACCGTTGGCGAAAATTCCGATGTGTGCTACAAAGGTGTGCCTGAAAAATATATGACTGTGTATTATGCAGATGATGCATATTCCTACAAAATCAATAATACGGACAGTTGTTTGTACTACAAAATCAATAACGAAAATCCCAATGCTCACACATTTACAGTCGCAAGTGCAATTTCCGCTTTTGGTATTACAAAGTCAGGCAAAGAAATTATTGATGTGTTGAAAAAGTTGGACAACGAGTATTATATGCTTTCGGAAGTTTGGGAAAAATTAGATACTACTTGGAAACGCAGCGCAAACTATCTATCAATAGAACAAGGTGAGAGAATTTTTAATTCGTTCATTCACAAGGAAAAATATCGTGGTTGGAAAATCTGGAAATGGAATACTACATACAAACTTGGCATTCTTGATAAATACACAAAAATAAATAATACAGGTTACTGCTATACTGATACTTTACCGAAGGAACAGAAAGATTTCAAAATCCAATTTTTCAAAATGAACAATTGGAGTACGAAAAAGCAAGAAAAAGGATTTTGGGACCATGCAATGTTTTGGAAATGGAAAACTTATTTTTCTGACAGCATTCGCTCTTATTACGCCAAACCAATGCAAATATTCACAGAATGGGGTGCAGGACATATAAAAGTTACTCGCAAAGACGACCATTTTTCAGTTACATTTCCAAAAGCAATAACGACCACAATTCCGACAGAAAAAATACAAGAAACGGCTAAAAAATCGGAAACAGGCGTATATCTGAAACAAATGCTGAAATCGTACCCAATGCCGACCGATTTTTATATTCCTGTGTTTTCAAATGCACTTTCGGAATATGTCTGCGAATTGACAAAAATTGACACACTGATTTTTCAAACAAAAAATAGTAGAGAATCTGATACTTTGGCAATTTCGGGCAGTTTTGTACCAAAAATAGAAACAAAAAATCAAAATCTTGTAACAGGCGGAATAGAATATAAAGCACGGATTTTAAATAAAGCGTTTTATTGGTCTAAACATTGGCTGTTGGCGGTTGTATGGCTGTTTTTATCTACAATTTTATTCTTTTCTTTTCCTAAGTCGGGTACAGACAAAATTAAAAATGCTCGTTGGTATGTTTTATGTTTGTTTACATTGTTTTGGTTTTTCTTAAATCAAAAATTGCTCATTGCTGAAAAATTGACTTTTACATATCCGTATTTTGAAAAGATTTATCCGGTATCGTATCTCACAACATTGTTCTCATTGTTTGCCTTGTTTTTGCTGATAATATTAGTAAATCAGGCATATTTTAAAGTTTCGGGGAACATTCAGAAAGGCAATTTTGTGAGATTGAAAATTCCTGTGAAACTGAAATTTCTTAAAAAATGGAACGATAAAAAAGTTGTAGATTATGATAATTTGCTTTGTAGAATTATTATTTCGTTGGTTATTCTGATTACCTGCTTTGTTGCATTCTACGGAATAAAAAAAAATTTTATCTTGCCGATTTGGGACAGTTACACCACAGGAGAAGTATCAGGCTTTTGGAAAATATGGAGATGGCAAAAAATGGTTGTGCTTAATGATAACCATTTTACTGTATTTATGATAGTTAGCGTTCTGCTTGCGGTGCTATTGGCATTATTCGTAATGCCTAAAAAACGGCTGAACTTTTTTAACAAATTTAATTTTGAAAAAATTATTGAATGGATTCTTAATAAAAAAATTGCTTGGTTCTGTTTCATAGCGTTTATTGTAATATGCTTTTTCGTATTAAGAGGTAATTTTGCTACTGCCTTTGCGGTGTTGATATTGTTGTATGTTTTGAGTTCTATGATGAAAATCTTGACAGATAGAATTCCAACAATAAATGACAGGTGGAATATTTTGAAAAATTGGGAAGCAAAATTTCCTAACAAATTTGAGTGGTCTTTAACTTGGTTTAAATACAATTTGATAAAACACAAATTGTGGCTGTGGATTATTGGCACATTGGCTTTGTGTTGTGCTTGTGTCGGAATAGGTTTGTCTGACTTTGGTTTCTTTATCAATGTATTCGGCATTGGTATAACTTGGATAATTTTAATTTTTTGTAGTTTCAACTATAAAGATATTGACGGGGACATTAATTCTAAAATTTTGAATACAAATTTTATTGCAGGTTTTGTATTAGGCGTTGTGTTTTTGATTTTGGGTGGTTTGTTAGTTTTCAATAACAAAACCAACCCCGAAAATATTGATTACGAAAGAAGTACCCGCCGTATTCAGAATTGTCTCGACCCCGATAAAGTGAGAGAAGCAGGCTATTTATATACTGAAAGCGATATGCAGTGGATGCAGGCAATGCGATATTATGCCGAAAAAGTAGAAACAGGCAGAGGTAAAAACTATGATATTTACGGCGAAGACAATAATTTCCACCAACTTATCGCTTCGGGACAATCGCCTGTAATACTAAATGATGTCTGTGTGCCGGGCGTATATCTTGGCTCATTGCATGGCTATGGTTGGCTTGGATTATTGATTGGCGTGGTGGTTTTGGGCTTTTTAGTATATTGGTTTAGTATCGGCGATTGTTGGCGAAATGCAGATTTAAAAGGAACTCAAAAACCATTCAAAATTACACAACGAAGTATCGGGCGACTGCTTGCAGGCAATTTATGGATTGGTGTTACGCTCTATTTGTTGCTGTCGTACTATTGGCTTGTGCCATTTACAGGGCGGTTGATACCCGGCTTTGGCGTTGATGCCGTTGGCGAGGCGTTGGAAATTATTGTACTGTTTGCGTTTATGTGTGCTTTGGATAATCCGAGCAATAAATAAAATTAATTGATAATCAAATAAAATTTATAAATAATGGAATGGAAAAAATACTTTCAAAAAGTCAAGGATGTTGTAGTATATTTTTTAAAATGGTTTTTTATAGCAATTGAATTTATTTTGTACTATATCCGTCTTCAGCAAACCATCCTAAAATATCCGATGTTGAAATAATATTTAGAGCATCCGCAATGGCAGCCTCCAGCACTTCTTTGGT
>JAITVP010000110.1 GCA_031285725.1 Bacteroidales bacterium | reverse complement strand
AAAAATAATTTTAAATGACACTCGCTCAAAGCAAATTATGCCGAACGTTTCAAAATTATGCCGAACGTGTTTTTGCGAATAATAATTTAGATTATTTTTACCCCAAAATTTAAGCAAATGAAAAAGAATTATAAAAAGTGGTTGAAATTATTGTTTCATCTTTTGTTTTGGATACTTGCAGCATGCTTTTTTCTAAAATATTCTTATTCAAGACCCATGTGTTCTGAATCCATTTACAAAGAGTTGTTCTCCCTTTTTCTTATGGCGTGCATGGCCTATTTGAATTATTTTGTGCTAATTCCCGCATTGTTTTCAAAAAAACATTATGTCTACTATTTCTTGATTTCAGCGGCTGTAATTTTTTCGTTTAGTTATGGTGAATTTTTTCTGGTAAGCCCGGATATAAAAGAAAAAATGTCCAATTTATCAAAGACATTATTGGACAAATACCTCGAAGGAATCTTGAAATATATCATATTCCGTTATGCGGCCACGTTTGCGGCGTTCACGTTGCTGAAACTGTATGATCAAGCGTTGAGGAGCATAGAGGTGCGGAAACAACTTGCCGTGGTCAAGGATGAGAAGGACAAGATGGAGAAAGAGTATTTGAAATCACGTGTTTCGCAGAATTATTTATTAAACGTGGTGTCTTCATTGCAAGCGAGAGCGATTAACTATGATGAGAAACTGTCGGAAAAGATCGGGAAATTGGCCACCGTGATTGATTATTATATCAATCACAGTGCTCGTGAAAAAATCCTACTGCAAGACGAAATCGTTTTTTATCAAAGCTATCTGGAGCTTGAATTGTTAAAACGTGATGAATTTCTGATTTTAAGCATGATCGTGCAGGAACCACCTCCCAACATCGAATTGCCTCCTCTGATTTTCGAACCGATCATCTATAACGCTTGCCGTTGGGTGAACAATGCCCCCGATGCGCATATCAAATTCGAGTTTTCCTTCCAACCACCCGGCACGCTGGTCTTTGAAAGCAAAAGCACTATAAAACCGATGAGCGGAACGACACAATATATAGATAACGAATTGTTTGATAAACTGGAAAGGCGTTTAGGCATGCTGTTCCCAGAACGGTTTGTATTAGAAAGGAAAGTGGATGAAGAATACATCGATATTTCGTTGTCTTTGATTTTAAATGAAGCGTGACATGACGGTGAGATATAGTTATATTGTTGTGGATGAGAATATTTCGATGAAAACGATCATCCCGCATAAGATCAAAGCGTATGATAATTTTCTCTTTTCCGCTTATTTCTCCAGTGTTCAAGACGCTTGGAATTACTTGAAATGCAACCCTTGCGACCTGATGTTCTTGAGTTTGGAAATGTCTGATATGGATGGTTTTGAGTTTCTGGAACTTTTGGAATCCCATCCTCATCCGCCACTAACCATTTTGCTCTCCACCGATGAAGTAAAACACAGTACTAAAGCTCATCTCTATTATTGCAAAAGAATGATCGATTTTATGGGTAAGAATTTTGACAATCAACGTATTGCGGTCTCATTGGAACGCTTTTTGAAAGTGGCGAACACAGCGCTGTTTTTGCCGAAAATGATCAAAGAACCCATCGGGCAAATTTTGACAATCGGAACGCAATCAAATTCAGGTAGTTACCCTATCTCTCAGATCACACATTTCATCCATGAACGGAATTATACCTATTTCTACGTCTATAATCAGAAACGGCAAGTGCAATATGTTGCTTTAAAACAAGTGGAAGCACTGTTGCCTGCCGGTTGCTCCGTGAAAATCAGTCGCAACAGCATCGTCATGCTTGACTATATCGTACAGTGGAATGAGGAAAATATTGTGATTAGAACAGCGGGAAACACCACCAAATCATTGAAGATATCCAGTCGTCGAAAAGAGCAAGTGCTGAAATTATTGCGCAATATGATGCTGCGGAAACAGTAAAACCTACATAATACGCGAAGAAAATGTTTTGTGGAAAATAGTATCTTTGCAGCCGTTTTTCATGGCGAGAACGGGCTAAATTAAAAATTTTATTCGCAGCATGAAGATTTCACTTAACTGGCTAAGAGAGTACATTCAGTTTGATTTGACCCCGCAGGAAATTGCTGAATATTTGACCGATTGCGGTTTGGAAGTTGATGGCATCGAGGAGTTTGAAACGGTCAAAGGCGGGCTAAAAGGCTTGGTGGTCGGGGAGGTACTGACGTGCGAAGCGCATCCCGATTCTGATCATTTGCACATCACGACCGTGAATATCGGTGGCGAATCCCCGCTTCACCTTGTTTGTGGTGCGGCCAATGTGGCGCAGGGCCAAAAGGTGATCGTTGCGACCATTGGCACAGTATTATATTCTGGAAATGAGTCTTTTACAATTAAGAAGTCCAAAATACGGGGCGAGTTGTCCGAAGGAATGATTTGTGCGGAGGACGAAATTGGCATTGGCACGTCACACGATGGTATTATGGTGCTGGCTGATGACGCCGTTCCCGGCATGAAAGCCGCTGATTACTTTAATCTTCCGGTAGATTACATTTTTGAAATCGGCCTCACGCCGAACCGGAGCGACGCCATGTCGCACATGGGCGTGGCGCAAGAACTGCATGCCGTTTTGCATACGCACGGTATTCCTTGCTCGGGATTGCGTCACCCCAATACGGGTGATTTTATCCCGAACGCCAAAAAGAATCCGATTAGCATTACCATAGAAAACAGCACCGATTGTCCTCGTTACACAGGTTTGTCGTTTGAAAACGTGACGGTGAAAGAATCGCCGGAGTGGTTGAAAAACAGATTGTTATCTATTGGCATTCGACCCATCAACAACGTGGTGGATATTACGCAGTTTGTGATGTTTGAGATGGGGCAGCCGTTGCACGCTTTCGATGCGAGCCGTATCAAAGGCAATGAAGTCATTATCAAAAATTTACCAGAAGGAACGCTTTTTAAGACATTGGATGGCGGCGAGGTGAAGTTGAGTGCGCACGACCTGATGATCTGTGATGCGGAGGGTGGAATGTGCATTGCGGGCGTGTATGGCGGATTGGACTCCGGAGTGACGGAGAAGACGAAGAGTGTTTTCCTCGAAAGTGCTTATTTTAATCCGGTTTCTGTTAGAAAAACGTCGAAAAGACACCATTTGAAGACCGATGCCGCTTTTCGTTATGAACGGGGCACCGATCCTGAACTGGCATTGTATGCGACACGGCGGGCTGCCCACCTCATCCAAGAGTTGACGGGTGCCGCTATTGTTTCCGAAATCATCGACGTTTACCCGAAATGCATTGAACCTCGGAAAGTGAAACTCTCTTTACCGGAAGTGAACCAAGTGGCGGGAAAAGAGATCCCTTTTAATGAAATTTCAACCATTTTGCTGCTGCTGGGCATGGAAGTGAATGCGGTTGGCGAGGAAGACCTCCTTGTAACTGTTCCACACAACCGCGTGGACGTGACCCGCTCCATTGACCTGATCGAGGATATTTTGCGGATTTACGGTTATAATAATATTGAAATCCCTGAAAAAATATCGTATCAATTGCCCAAACGGAATGCCACTTCTTCTGCGGAAATTCGGAAGAAGATAGCTGGTTATCTGGTTAATTCGGGGTATTTTGAAGTGATGAATAACTCGTTGACCAAAGAGGCGTATACCGAAAAATTTTCGTTCATAAACAGCGAAAAAACGGTTAAATTACTTAATCCGCTGAGCAATGAATTAGGCGTTATGCGCCAAACAATGCTCTTTTCTTTATTAGAAAATATCGCCTATAACATAAATAATAAAAACCATAATTTACGCTTGTTTGAATATGGAAATATCTATGAGAAAGATGCTTCGGAAAATGCGGATGTGACAGAACGATACAAAGAATATCCTAAATTGGCGTTAGCCGTTTCGGGAAAATTCGGCGATGAGCAGTGGAATCAGACGTCTCGTGAAATGGATTTTTATGATATGAAAAATAGTTTGGAAAACATCTTCGTGAAACTTCATATTCCGACCTCATCCATGATCATGGAATACGCTGCGGATGAGATGTTCTTGCAAAACATGACCGTGAAAATCGGTGGTGAACAGTTGCTGGTTGCCGGGGAAGTCCATCCTAAAATCTTGAAACAGTTCGACATCAAGAAGAAAGTCTATTTTGCGGAGATGTCGATGGATGTTTTGCAGCGGCATATTTCACGAAAAGCGGTTCAATGCAAGGAAATTCCTATATTTCCTTCCGTGAAACGGGACTTGGCGCTGGTGATCGATACGTCAATACATTATGCGGAACTGGAAAAGATCGCATACAAATATGGTTCGAAGCTCTTAAAACAAGTTTCGCTTTTTGATGTTTATGAAGGGGATAAAATCGAATCGGGTAAGAAATCGTATGCGATGCAATTCATCTTGCAACATGATTCTAAAACCTTGACAGAAGAGGAGATCACGAAAATTATAAATAAATTGATTGACGCTTTTGAAAAAGAGGCGGGCGCAAAACTCAGATAAAATAATGCAACTATTAACATCTTTAGACGATTTGAAAAAGACGAAGAACCTGGTAGTGACCATTGGTTCTTTCGATGGCGTTCACCGCGGGCATCTCGACATTTTCTCCGCATTGAAAGCGAAAGCGAAGGAGTTAAACGGCGAGAGCATGATTGTCACTTTTGATCCTCATCCTCAACTTGTTCTACATCCCGATGCCGATTTTTTCCAAATTACGCCCAGTAAAGAAAAAATGGCGCTATTGCAGAAACAAAATGTTGATTACTTGATGATTCTGCCATTTACCTATCCATTGGCGGGTACTTCGTTTACGGATTTTTTCCAACATTTTCTACTCGACCGTTTACATGTCCGTGCTCTTGTCATGGGACCGAATCATTCCTTGGGGAAAAACAGAGGTGGTAAGACACAGGATATTAAAGAGTTGTGCGATAAAAACGAGATTGATGTCGTAGTTGTCCCCGAATTGATCATTGACGGTCAATCGGTTAGATCCAGCGAAATTCGCAGATTGATCCACGAGATGGAGATTGAACAAGCCTCCAAATTGTTGGGAAGAAGATTATAAAAAGAAAAATTAAGAATATATAACAAATTATGAGTAAGAATCTTATCATCGTCGAATCACCTGCCAAAGCCAAAACAATACAAAAATTTATCAGCAAAGATTATGAAGTTATTTCCAGTAAGGGTCACGTGCGTGATTTGCCTAAGAAAGATTTGGGCATCGACGTGGTTAAGAACTTCATGCCGAAGTATGAGATTTTGGATGACAAAAAGAAGTTAATTGAAGAGATCCGGACGATGGCGAACGGAGCGGAAACCGTTTGGTTGGCGACCGATGATGACCGTGAAGGGGAGGCGATTTCGTGGCACTTGATGGAGTCGGCGAAAATTGATCCGGCGAAAGTGAAACGTATTGTATTCCATGAAATTACAAAGCCTGCCATTGAGCATGCATTGGCTCACCCGCGGGAATTGGATATCGATTTGGTGAATGCGCAACAGGCGCGCCGGATTTTGGATCGTTTGGTAGGTTTTGAACTCTCGCCCGTGTTGTGGAAGAAAGTGAAGCCGCAACTTTCCGCTGGCCGCGTGCAATCGGTTGCCGTTAAACTCATTGTGGAACGGGAGCATGAAATTCAGGCTTTCCAGTCCACTTCGCAGTTCCGAATTTTGGGCGATTTTGTTTCAAAAGACCAAAAAGCGGAGTTACAAGCGGAATTGAATAAGAAATTCGACCAAAAGGAAGATGCGCGTTCGTTTATCGAGGCTTGCGAAAATGCGACATTCACGATAGAATCTATTGAAAAACAACCGGGGAAACGTTCTCCTTCCGCACCATTTACTACTTCAACCTTACAACAGGAAGCGGCTCGAAAATTGGGTTTCTCTGTGACGAAAACCATGATTGTTGCACAACAATTGTATGAAGCCGGATATATCACGTACATGAGAACCGACTCCTTAAATTTGTCGGAAATCGCAATACACGACACCCGTGAGCAGATCCAGGCCCTGTATGGCGAGGAGTATCATAAAGAGCGGCGTTACGTGACCAAGAGTAAGGGCGCGCAAGAGGCGCATGAAGCGATCCGGCCGACCATGATGTCGAATCACACTATTCCTGCCGACACATTCGCAAAGCGGTTGTATGAACTGATTTGGAAGAGAACGATTGCTTCTCAGATGAGCGATGCCAAGCTGGAACGCACCATCATTACTATTCCGGTGAAAGGACGGGAAGAAAAGTTTGTAGCGACCGGCGAAGTGATTCTGTTCCAAGGTTTTTTGAAAGTATATTTCGAATCGAAAGACGAGGATGAAGATGAGGTAAAAGGATTGTTACCGCCGTTGAAAAACGGAGAAGAGCTGGTTTACAAGACGATAGAAGCCGTGCAACGCTATGCGCAACCGGCAGTGCGATATACTGAGGCGAGTTTGGTGAAAAAATTGGAAGAACTCGGCATTGGTCGCCCATCTACCTATGCGCCAACAATTTCCGTTATCCAAAAACGAGAATATGTACTGAAGGAGTCCCGGCCGGGCAAGGAACGCGAAATATTGAAACTGACGTTGAAAAATGGTGAAATCAGGGAGAGTGTGAAGACGGAAAAGTATGGTAATGAAAAAGATAAACTTTTTCCTACCGACATTGGCATTGTGGTGAACGATTATCTACAGCATAATTTTGAAGATATTATGGACTACAGCTTTACGGCTGAAGTAGAGAAGAAGTTCGATGATATCGCCGAGGGAAGCGTGGGTTGGCAACAGATGATCGACACGTTTTATGGAAAGTTTCATGAGACTGTGGATCAGGCGATTGCTTATTCAACTAAAGCCAGTGGCGAGCGTTTGTTGGGCACGGATCCACAAAGCGGCAAGAATGTATATGTGAAGTTGGGACGCTACGGGCCGATGGCGCAAATCGGCGAGCAGACGGCGGAAGAGAAACCCAAATATGTGCGCCTCAAATCCACGCAATTTATCGACACAATCACGTTGGATGAGGCGTTGGATTTGTTCAAATTGCCGAAATCGCTGGGTGAATACGAAGGAGAGACGGTTTCCATCGGTTTGGGACGGTTTGGGCCGTATATAAAACATGGGGACAAGTTCGTATCCATCCCCAAAGGCGAAGAGCCTATGGAAGTTATGATGGAGCGGGCGGTGGAGCTGATTAAACAGAAACGGCAGATGGATAAAGATCGCAAACCACGGATACTGGGCGACTACAATGGGAAGGAACTCGCCGTGGCTGTCGGAAGATATGGCCCGTATATCAAGCATGATGGCAACAACATCACGTTGGATAGAGCCACCAACGTGGCGGAGATGACGTTGGAAAGCGCAATCGATTATTTAGCAAATGCAAAGAATAAAAACGTCTTGGCATCTTACAAGGAGGCCGAAAACGTGAAGGTGATGAACGGCCGTTATGGCGCGTATTTGACCAATGGGAAAGAGAATTTCAGATTACCCAAAGGCATTATCCCTGAGAATATCACCTATAAGGAAGCGGTGGAAATCATGAAAAATACCGCTCCAACAGTGAAAAAGACGACCCGTAAACCTGCGGCAAAGAAAAAATAATACCATCAAACACAACGGATTATGAATTTAAACGAGCTCTTCTCTCCGGTTGATTTGCCTCTGATAGGCCTTGGTGACGAAACCGCAGGGGGAAGCCCGGAGTTGTTATGCAACACGGTGACCTTTTTTGATCATCAAGAAGATCTGGACATCGCTTCGTTCAAGGTGGCCATACTTGGCGTGTCCGAGGCTCGGAACAGTTTTAGGAATTACTCTTCCGCTATGGCGCCCGATGAGATCCGTAGAAGTTTTTACAAATTATATGGTTGGAAAGAAAAGATACGGATCATTGATTTGGGGAATCTGAAGATTGGAAAAACGGTAGAGGACACGTATGAGATTTTGTCGGAAGTGTCTGCGTATCTGATCGATGCCGGTGTGATTCCCGTGGTGCTCGGTGGCAGCAACGATTTGGCGTATGCTTGCTACCGTGCGTACGAGAAGCTGGGACACTTGGTGAATATGGTGGAAGTTGATGCTTGTTTTGATTTGGGATCGGAAGAGATGCCGCTCAAATCCAATGCGTATCTCAATAAAATTGTCTTGCAACAACCCAATTTCTTGTTAAATTATGCCAACGTGGGGTATCAATCCTACTTGAATAGCCATGAAATGATCAATTTGATGGAGCAGCTCTATTTCGATGCGTACAGGGTGGGTATTGCGAAGCGGCAAATCGAGAATACGGAACCTATCATTCGGAATGCCAATCTATTAGCGATTGATGTTTCGGCGGTTCGGAAACCGGATGCTCCGGGAAATCCGCACGGTTCTCCGCACGGTTTTTCCGGCGAAGACCTTTGCCAACTCGCCCTGTATGCCGGTTTGAATGATTCGCTGACCCAGATCGGGTTCTTTGAATATGATCCCACGATTGATTATCATGCGCAAACCTCCCAGATGTTCGCCCACGCTTTGTGGTATTTCATTGAAGGTGTGACGGGTAGGGTAGGTGATAATCGTTTCCAACTAAAGAACAATTACACCAGGCATACGGTCACCGTTTCCGCTTATTCTGATGAATTGATTTTTCTAAGAAGCAAAAAGACAGGACGTTATTGGGTTTTGATACCTATGTTGAACAAAACGTCTGGCAAAAAGGAGTTCCACTTGCCGTGCAGCAAAGACGATTTCGATATGGCCTGTAACGACATTATCCCCGAACGTTGGTGGCGTGCGTTTCGGAAAATGAACAGATAGCGGGGGAATTTGTTACAGTTTATCAGTTAGCGAGTTGATCTGTGAGATTCGTCAACTAAAACAAAGTAGAGAATAAAAAATCAATCAAAATGAAGAAATTTTTACAAGAATTTAAAGATTTTGCTGTAAAGGGCAATATGATTGACATGGCCGTGGGGATCATCATTGGCGGTGGATTTGGCAAATTAGTAACCTCGTTGGTGAACGATATCCTGATGCCGCCCATTGGGATGCTGCTGGGCAATGTCAATTTCTCCGACCTCAAAATCACCCTTAAGGATGCCTACCTTGACACGGCCGGCATCGCACAACCCGCTGTGGCTATCAATTATGGAAATTTTATTCAAGTTATCTTCGATTTTATTATCGTGGCTTTTTCTATCTTTTTGGTAGTGAGATTGATGAATAAAATGCGAAGCATGACCGCCAAGGACGAAGCCGTTGCTCCGGCTCCCGCTCCGCAACCGACGAAAGAAGAGGCGTTGTTGACGGAGATCAGAGATATTTTGAAACAGAAATAACAAATAAATCATCAATTATTATATTATAAAACCAAGAATATGAAAAGATTTTACTTTCCTATTTTATTCTGTTGTATCCTCATGTTTGCTAAACAGGGCCATGCGAATGAAACGATATTTATGGCAGAAGCGGTTGAAAAAAAGACGGAAACCGCTGATACAGCCAAAAATAAGTATTGGAAATTTACCGGTATTACGGGATTGAATGTTACTCAAACCCAATTTTGGAACTGGGCAGGTGGAGGGAACAACAACGCCCACGGACGCGTGTTTGCCAATCTGAAACTGGCGTACAAGAAAGATAAACACAGCTGGGAATCCGTGTTGGATGCGGAGTTTGGCATGATGTACACCCCGCAAACCAAATTCACCTGGCGTAAACCTAACGATCGCTTTAACATTGCCTCCAAATATGGTTACGAGTTTTCAAAATCGTGGTATGCGACCGTGTTAGGAGAATTTAAATCGCAATTTGCGAAAGGATACGACTATAAAATCGAAAACGGCGAAGAGAAAAAATATTATGTTTCCAATTGGTTATCACCTTCTTACACCGATTTATCTATTGGAGTAGACTGGAAACCCAATACCATATTTTCCGTCTATTTTTCTCCCTTGGCCGGCCGTGTAACCACGTGTGTGGATTCCATGTTGCGGAAAAGTTACGGAGTGCATGCGGACAAGCCGTTCGTGGCGAATTTGGGTATGCTTTTCAAGGCTTCCGTGAATTATGAATTGATCAAAAATTTCAAAATCATCAGTGCGGTGACGATGTATTCACCGTACACTTCCAAGGATCAACCCTTTGGAAATATCGACATCAACTGGGATCTGGCCATCTCTTATCAATTCCTGAAAGTGATGAATGTCACCTTAGGCACCTCCCTGAGATATTATGATCAAGTGATGATTGCCGATGCCGACGGGCACCAATCCCCTAAAGTGCAGTTTAGGGAAGTTTTCGGAATTGGAATCGGCTATTCATTTTAAGCTGATTCCAAACCCATGATCGACGTCTCCGTTCGCATTCATGACAAATACTCAGTGGAGTTTAAGAGCGGCTTTTTCTTGGAAAAAGAGAAAGAGGAGAATGATTATAGTGTGAACACGTGGATTTTCCTGCCGTATGGCTTGAATATCAACAAGGAGACCTATCCCAAAAGTCATTTTTATCGCGACGTGAAGACGTATGTTCGGCTTTTCGCACCGATCTATAATTTGGATGAGATAGCGGAGAAAGATACCCTCCCTTTTCAATTTTTGCAAGTGGCTTGCAATGAGTGGCTTGTCAATCCGACAGAGGAAAATATGGCCGAGTTGGAGTATCAGATCAAGATGTATGCGACGATCATCAAAAGTGCCTTGCGCCGTGAATCTGAACGAATTTTAGCCTTGGAAGACGAAGAAGAGTTGAATGCGGGAATTGATCACTATTTAGCTAAGACCAGAGTAATTATGCGCAATTACCGCGATCTGAAACAGTGGATGTGCAAGAAGCCGCAATGTGCGTCGTCCGCCGTCTATTTCTCGTTTGGCGACGAGTTTTTGTCTAACCGGATTGAGCAGAAATGTTACGAGTTGATTTTCGCTTTTGAAAAAAAGAAGGTCGGTTTGTTGGATGATACGAAAGCCGCATTGCTGGAAATGATTGAGAAAGAGCGTCATTATCGTTGCAAATCCGGGTTTGAGTTGATTGAAAAAGGTGAACAGGAAAAGAACCGGAATGTGTTGCACCGGCTACGTTTGATCCGAAAATATATTGAAAATCCACTCTTTTTGGATGCCGACCGCAAGGAAGACGGATTGCTTATGCGCCAACTTTCGTTGATTTTGGGAGCGGCTGTCGCCATGATCTTTGCTACCATTCTTGTATTTTCTGCTCAACTCAGGTTTGCCAACTTCACCATGCCATTCTTTATCGCTTTGGTTTTGAGTTATATATTGAAAGACCGAGTCAAAGAGATCGCCAATTACTATTTTTCTACCCGGCTTTCCAAAAAATATTTCGATACGAAAACGGAGATTAGTCTGAAAAAGGAGAAGATCGGTTGGATCAAGGAGAGTGTGGAGTTTGTGAGGGAGGAGAGCACACCGGTAGAGGTGATCAAAATACGCGATCGGTCGGACATTTTGGAATCGGATAATCGAAACACCGCCGAGAAAATCATTCTGTATCGCAAACTCTTGCACCTCAATAGTATGGCAATCGAGGACGCTGTGCCTTACGACATTTCCGGTATACGTGACATCATGCGGTTCAATTTCTCCCATTTTGTGATGAAAATGGACAATCCAACTTCGGAAATCCACATGATTAACCAATCCAACGAGATTGAGAAAACAGAAGTGCAGTTCATCTATTATATTAACTTTATTATGCAGCTAAAACATAATAAAACGGTTGAGTACAAACGCTTCCGTCTCATCATGTCACGGAACGGAATAGAGGGAGTGGAAGCTGATAGACTATGCGTACATCCTCTTGAGGTACCGAGAACTCCGAATTTTGTGCCAATATCACTGCTTAATAGTGCTATTTGGTGTCTTTTCTTAAATACAATAGCTTATTAATTAGATAAATACGTTATAAGACAAGGGGTGCATGGGTGTAATTATTTTGTATTAGTTTTGCGTGTTCAAAAACAAGATTAATAGTTGATTTTTTTTAAATTTTACATGAAATGATTTCTCGCAAAACCTCAGCAAAAATGATCTTCTCCATCCTGCTCCTTGCAGGCGTATTCAGTACTTTCACCGCCACCGCCCAATCGAATCGTTATTACTGGGTCGGAAAAGGCGACAAAACCTCGTTCACGGATATTATGAACTGGTCTGCCACATCGGGCGGAATCGGCGGCTCTGCGGGAGGAGCGCCGCAGTCGCCCAGCAATATCACCACGCTGGTGTTCGATGTCAACTCATTTACTTCCGCCGGCGCTGTTATACAGATTGCCTCCAACCAGCAGTGCGACAGCATCATTGTGGAAGCCGACTGCGCCTATCCACCTACTTTTAGCACTGCAACTGCGTTCACTTTGACCGTTAATGGCTCCCTGCTCTTTAAGCGTGCGGGAGTAAAATTTGAAGGCAACTACTCCCCGTCTTTTATATTTTCAAGCGCAAGGGCAAGCGAATCAATACAAACCAGCGGAGCCGCGCTTGGAACGCCTGTAAACATGCAAATCCTCATGCCAGACGAGGTCTACACAGTGTTTAACAGCTCTGCAACATACAATCTACTGGACGATTTTACCTGCAGAAACATTAACATCACTGGCGGCGTGTTGAACCTGAACGGGCACGATATCCTCACTTCGGAATTTAAGGTGGGCGCTTTAGGCAAGGTCTTGTTTGCCAACAGTGTCATAGACTGTAGATTCACATGGAACTGTACCCCTGTGGTAACGGCTACGGAATCGGCGGGTTCGCTGATCCGGATTGGAGGCGGCGATTTGATCACTCCTGCAAACAGCGTGTATAATAATGTGGAGTTTTACGCCGGTACTGATAATACTTATACGAAGGCTCATAAAATACCTCGCGGGAGCTATAACAAGGTTACCATTTTAAAAGGCGAAAGCGAATTATCATCCAGTTCTGCTCCTATCGCAGTCGATAGCCTGGTGATAAATGCTGCGTATTCCCACCGCTTTTTCAAAATGACTGTAAGTTCCTATTTTGAGGCTAAGCCTGCCGGTTGCGGTGGACAGGTAAGATTGTTAGGGGCAGATGGAAACACAGCCTCCTATAGTATTGCTAACCGTACTGTTACCTATAATGGAACAGCAAACAATTTTATAGTAGAAAGAGCTGTCATACACGATTTGCCTGTGGCGGGAACCGGACCCTTCACGGCAAAAAAGTCATATAATTGGGGCAACAACAGCTCGAATTGGGCTTTCACTGCTCCCGATGCGGGCAGGGACATGTATTGGACCGGCGGCGCCGGCAACTGGGGGGATCCCGCACACTGGGCGGACATTTCGGGTCAGCCGTTGAACTGCGTGCCGACTTTGGCGGACAACGTGTTCTTTACAGCAAGCGCAAACACGGGCGGCACGCCTATTTCCAAAAATAATCCTCTTGAACTGGACGAGCATGTTTGGTGTCACGACATGACCTGGAACGGCGTGCCGGGCAATCCCTACCTGCGTGTATATGGCGCACAGTCCATTGCGGACATGGATTTCACCACGGTCATGGTGATGATAGGAGGCTCTTTGACATTGCAGAGCAGCCTGAGATTTTTTGAAACAGGCAGTGTCGGTTATATGTTTGGCAGATTCTATTTTGTCGGTGACGGCGAAGAAACCATTAATACGAACGGCGCCCCTGTTTACGCGAATGTGTATTTGCAAAGCGTGTCGGGTGCGGGGCGGTGGACGCTGCAGAACGACATAGTAATGTCGAACGAAGTGGTAAACGATTCAAAGGATATAATAAGCTATCAAAAGGTAACATCCATCCAGCTTAACAGGGGGAGTTTTAACACAAACGGGAAAAAGGTTATCGCATCAAGTATTGTGGTGGATACAGACACGGATCCTGCTATTAGCACGGGCTTCACCACCCGGCTGGCAAACAGGCAACTGATCATTGCCAATTCCACCATAGACGTGTTTTCTTGGATTTATACGGGTGGACAGATATTGCAGACCAACCAGTCGCTTAACTCAAATATAATGGTCGGATTAAGCTTTGCCGTGCGTCAATTTACAACAAAACACAATGACCATTACCATAATGTGGAAATGCGCTTCAGGGGTACGAATATGTACAACGCCACGCGGAATAACGCCAACGCACTCACCTATTTCAATAAAATCACCCTTAATTCCGCCGCAGGCAGTTTGAATTCCACTAAATCCGATGAACTCGGTACACTCTACCCCGATTCGCTTCTATTCACAGGTTATGGCATGTACACGCTTAACAGGAATATAAAAGTGGCGAAGTACCTTGGCACTCCGCTGGCTTGCGGCGGGCAGACAGTCCTTACGGCAGGCGCTTCGGCAAAGACCATTGACATAGGTTCTTCCATTCCCACTCCCTCCAACCGGGTGCAGGTGAGGAATACGGAGATCAACAATATTAAGATTTCAACCAACGGCGCCCTGTACCCGTCGGGAGTACAATATGCCGTCACGGACTGTAACCTGCTTAATGCGGCTGCGGATGCGGATGCGGGCTGGCTCAATGCCCCGCTGCCTCCGAAGACCTACTATTGGGTGGGCGGCACAGGCAATTGGAGTGATAACTCGCACTGGGCGTCAACAAGCGGCGGTGTTGGCGGTTCGGGCTGCGTGCCCCGTGCCATTGATAACGTATTTTTTGATGATAATTCCTTTACTGCCCCTAATCAAACGGTTACAGTAAACGCAATGGCGTATTGCGACAGCATGTCGTGGACGGGAAACGCAACGTTAAAACCAACATTTGTGCTTCGTTCGGATTTGTATATTGCCGGCTCGCTTCTATATCAATCGGGAATGACCGTTCAGGGAAACACGGGCATTGGTCTCGGAAAGATTCATCTTGTTACCGCCCGTCAGCATGAATCCATCACGTCCAATGGCGTAAAACTGGAATGTGGCATCTTCTTGGAGGCTGCCGACAAAGCAAGCGGGTGGATACTGCAGGATTCACTTAGCACAGCGCCAATAATACGCAATCATCGCCATGGGGATGTTACTTTTACACGGGGAACATTGAATGCCAATGGAAAGAAAATAGTGACAGGAAGTTTTGACAATGACGCCGGCAACAGTGAGGACATACATTTAATCATCCCCAATTCGGATATCTATATCACAGGCAAATACTCTTTTGACGGCGAAGTGAATGCCGAAAATTCAAACTTTTATCTTTGGAGTAGGGGAGGTTCGTTCTCAGCTCTTTTCAGCGTTCCCCGAGGCGCTCAGTATCACAACCTTTATTACTATGGTGATCATATAGGAAATAATGAAAATGAATATGAGTACATGACTGTCTCCGGCGGCAAGTTTAATAAAATAGATTTGAAAAGGAAAACCATTTTCAATGATTCCCACACATTAGTAGAAACGGACACCTTGATTTTGTCCTCCGACGGCAATTATATCTATTCATTTAAAGACACCTTGCGGGTGAACGAGGCGTTTTACGGCAACGGCACGCCTTGCAGCCAAATCTACCTGCAATCGGTCTCTGAAACCATCCCCGCTGTTTTCGACATCAAGAAGGCTGCGGCAACCCTGTCCGGCGACACGCTGCAGATAGACTACGCATACATCCACGGCATCAGTGCGCTTACAGGCGCCGACAACGCCAGGCTGTACAAGGGTTTCCATTCCCCTGACCGCAACGTCACCGGTGGCGAGTCCTGGGGCTACGGTATCGGTACCGGGAATTACAATTCCAATTGGGCGCGGATGGACGCTTACGGTTTAAACGGCACGCTGCCTTTCGGCGACCTGGAGCGAATCCTGGCTTGCGAGGAGTTTCCCTACCTGCTGGGTTCCGAGAACTTTGTACCCACCTCAGCCACGCGATTCAAATGGTTCAAAATGGATTATGCCACGTTCGAGGCCAAATTCAACGCCACGCCGGGCGCTACTAATGCGGAGAAGTTCGACAACCTCACAGGCTATGTATCCACGAACGCCGACATTTCGATCACAGGACGGGGCACGTTTTCCCTGATTGTGGACTACGGCAACGGTTGCGTCTCCTGGGACGACATAAAAATAACGACCCTCACGTGCTGCGCTCCGGTTCCCCTGCCGGTAACCTCCCCGCAAACTTTCTGCGTGGGTTCTACGGTGTCCGATTTGCAGGCGGAAGGCGAAGAGGACGGCATTATCCACTGGTACCGGCTCACCGGCACGGACACCGTCCGTTTGCCTGGCAACACGCTCCTTGAAGACGGCGCGACCTACTACGCCACCCAGCAGATAGACAGTTGCGAGAGCGTGATACATGATACAATCAAGGCTTTAGTGGTGATCATACCTAAACCCACTCTCGGGCATCCTCATCCGGACGAGGTTACCCAGTCGATTCCAAGCGGCTCGGCCATAACCGATATCGTGTACGATTACGGCGGCAGCGCCGCCGGTGCGACGGTCTCTTTCACGCCATCAACCGGCCACAGCTTTGCTTACACCGTTGACACCGTGGCGAAAACGGTAACCATCCATGGTTCTTCATCGATGGTGGATACAGTAACCTACACGGTTACCGCCCTGGCGGGAACGTATTGTGCGGATTCGGCCAGTGTTGGAACGCTTATGGTAACCCGTGCAGGACATACCATTGTGGGCACGGTTTTCCCGTTCGTACACACGGGCGAAACCTCTTTCGACTCTCTTTTCATGGTGACGGCCGCCCTGTACGCAGAGCCCGCTGAAACGGTCGGCGCCCGGAAATTGAACGCCTTGTTAAACACGAAACCATTATACGTGGACACCGTGAAATATTATGATGCTACCGTCTATATTCCGGGCACGCCCAAAAATCCGGGCGATTTCATGCGGACTGACAATCCCGGTCTTCCGATAGACTGGTTGCGGCTCGGTCAGACGGCCGGCTTGGCGGACACAGTGACGGTGCGCGGCCAAGGAGACCTACCCGGCAAGCCGGTCGGCTACTATTCGTTTACCGTTCCCCCCGGGGAGTATGTCCTCGTGTTATCCCGCACAGGCTATCTGGATCGTTACGCTAAGATTGTGATCTATGCGGATTCGTACTTGGGGCATCGTGAGCTCCTGTCCGGCGATTTGAACGCCTCCCGCAACATCACGGTGGCCGATTTGTCCCTGATCAAGGCCTATCAATCCGTCGGGTTTGGAAACGGGCTTTACCAAGCCCGCTATGATTTGGACGGAAACAAGATCATCGGTCAGCGAGAGCTTGACATGGTGCTGTTCTACATGGGAGCCACTTACCTCATCTATCCGGAGTCGAGGATATGGTTGTATGGAGAGTAGGGGAGTAGAAGCGTCTGTGATGTCAAGTTTTTTCTATCAATAAGGGCAACGCTCTTATTTTATTACTCTTACCTTCTATTTTTCGCAGACCGACGCACAGTCGGTCTGTTGTTATTTTGATCAAGAAGATAAATACTCATAAGTATTTATCATACAGTAAAATACAGTTATATTACGTATAATTGATTTAATTTAATTAATTTTGCACTTTCGTAATCAAGTAATATATTCAAAGTTATTAGTCAATGCTTTGTTTATACCTATGTAAAATGGGTAAATATAATCTGTTGATTTTTTGATACTTAATTACAATAATAAGATTAGTTGCAAGCTAATAAAATAAGAAAATTTATATATATGTAGAATGAGAAAATTTATTGAAATGCAAAAAACAAAAAACAAAAAACAAAATCAATGTAACACAACAATTAAAAAACAAATGATTTGCAGTAAGACTGTAACGTTAGTCATCTTCTTAATCCTCTTCGTAGGCTCAGCTTGTACTTTCACTGCCAACGCCCAATCGCATCGTTATTATTGGGTTGGAAAAGGCGACAGAACCTCGTATACCGATCTCATGAACTGGTCGGACACGCCGGACGGACCCGGTGGCACTGCCGGAGGAGTATCACAGTCGCCAAACAATGCCACCACGCTGGTGTTCAACACCCATATGTTCACTTTCATACAGATTTCCTCCAACCAGCAATGTGACAGTATCATTGTGGAGGCCAACTGCACATACCCGCCTTATTTTGTACTTGAAGGTCCTTTTACCGTGAATGGTTCCCTGCTCTTTAAACGCACAGGGGTGAACTTCCATTATGGTTTAGGGCCTCTCATATTTGAAAGCTCAAGGGCGAGAGAATCAATACAAACCAGCGGAGCCGTATTGGTGGGACTCCCTCAGAATAAACAATACAGCGACTATTATCTTGTATATACCACCATGTTTAGTGGCTCAGCGACATACGACTTGTTGGACAATCTGACTTGCTGCAATATCAATGTCAGTGCCGGCACGTTGAACCTGAACGGACATAATATCAGCACTTCGGAATTCACGGTGGGGGCTTCGGGCAAGGTCACGTTTGCCAACAGTGTTATAGACTGTAAATTTACATGGAATCATGCTCCTGCAGTAACGCTTGCGGAGTCGAAGGGCTCGCTGATCCGGATTGGAAGCGGCGATTTGATCACTCCTGCAAACAGCGAGTACCACAATGTGGAGTTTTACGCCGGTGTTGATCGTACGTACAAGAAAACTCATCAAATATCCTCCGGCCGATATAACAAAATCACCATTTTAAAAGGCGAAAGCGAATTATCATCCACAGCTGCCCCTATCACAGTCGACAGCTTGGTGATCAGTGCCGCATATTACCATCGTTTTTACAAAATGACCGTGAACTCCTATTTTGAAGCCAAGCCAGCCGGTTGCGGCGGGCAACTGAGATTATCAGGGATGAATGGTTATAAATCCAAAACAAACATCACCAACCGTACCCTCACCTATAAAGGAACGGAGGGCAATTTCATAGTGGAAAGGGCTGTCCTGCATGATTTTGTCGTGGCGGGAACCAAGACGTTCACGGCCGGGAAATCTTATGATTGGGGCAACAACAGTGCAAACTTGACGTTCACCGCCCCCGATATGGGCCGGGACATGTATTGGACAGGCGGTGCCGGCAGTTGGAGCGACCCCGCGCATTGGGCTGACCGCTCGGGCGCACCGTTGAACTGCGTGCCGACCTTGGCGGACAACGTCTTCTTCACTGCAAGTGCAAACACGAACGGCACAGCTATTTCCCAAAAAAATCCCGTTAATTTGGACGTGCACGTTTGGTGCCATGACATGGTATGGAACGGCGTGCCGGGTGTTCCATATCTGCGTTCTTATGGAGACGAATCATCTTTAGGCATGGATTTCACCTCTGTCAAGGTGATGATAGGAGGTTCTTTGGAACTGCAGAGCAGTCTTAAATTCAACAGTCCGGGCAACGTTAACCATTTTCAAAGTGACATCTATTTTATCGGTGATGGCGATGAGACCATTAATGCAAACGGTTGCCATTTTTATGCTTATCTGTATTTGCAAAGCGTGTCGGGTACGGGACGGTGGACACTGCTGAACGATATGCTGCTGTATAATGCGCAATCCGGCAGCGATACAATGTATGTAAGCATCACACATAATAGAGGAGCATTTAACACAAATGGAAAAAAGATTGTCGCTTTAAGTTTTATGAGCGAAACGGATACGGAATCTTCTACTCTCACGGGTTTCACCACCCGACTGCCAAGCAGGCAATTAAACATAGCCAACTCCACCATAGACTTGCGCTCTTCTTGGTATTACATAGGCGGGCAGCCGTTACAGGCCGGCCAGTCGCTTAATTCAAACATAATAATGGGCATAGGTAGGACAAAACACAATGACCATTACCACAACATGGAAATGAGATAT
>JAITVP010000082.1 GCA_031285725.1 Bacteroidales bacterium | reverse complement strand
GCCAGATGTTTGCCGCCACCTTCCTTCAGATTCCATCTCACGATGGACACCCTTGGCTTTGGCTAAACACTTCCCACTATCAGGGTGTGTCAGGGACTTGCACCCGTTAGAATATACCCCTGCTGGGCGAACCAAAAAAAACCGCCCTTTCGGCGGTTTTTTTGATAATGCTATAAAATCCTAACTGATTGTCTACTTCATTATCTGCGGAAATCATTACGACGTTCGGTACGTTCCATGGCTTCTTTCACCACGATAGCGCGACCTTCGATTTCTGTTCCGTTTAATCCTTCGATTGCTTTTGTAGCGGAGTCATCGTCCGGCATTTCCACAAAGCCGAAGCCTCTGCTTCTGCCTGTTTCACGATCCGTGATGATTGATGCTCTGCTAACTTCTCCATAGTTTTCGAAGAATGATCTCAATTCGCTTTCCTTAGTTCTGAAAGGTAAGCTTCCAATAAAAATGTTCATTAGTACTTATTTAAAAAATTAACTCGGCAAAGATACACTTTAATTCACTCCAAAACCATTCCGCATTTTTTTTCTTCGGATTTTTTTTTTAACTTTTATTTGTTTGATTTTAATCCGCTTGTGTTTAAAATTTACAATTAATAATGGGCGATGTTTTAATAATATAGTATCTTTGCCGAAATGTTGTTAAAATGAAAAAAATAATTACTCTTACTGTCATATTTTCTTGGTGTTTAGCGATTTTCTCACAAATACCGGCCGGTTACTACTATTCGGCAAATGAAAAATCGGGCAACGAATTGCAGCAAGCCCTATCTAATATTATCGACAATCATCGCACAGTTACCTATGCCTCCCTTTGGCAGCATTTTTACCAAACCGATACGAAAGGCGATTCCATCATTTGGGATATTTATTCTGATAATCCACAAAATGTTAATAGTTATGATTTTATCTATTCAATAGACCAATGCGGTCAAGTGGGATCAGGGGAAGGGCATTGCTACAACCGAGAGCACACTTTTTGCCAAAGTTGGTTCGGCGGTGGCACCGGCGCACCTTATTCCGATCTCTTCCACATCTACCCCGTGGATGGCTACATCAATTCCACCCGTAACAATTACGCTTACGGGATCGTCACCTCGCCGCAACGTATCTTCTCCAATGGTTCGAAATATGGGAAAAACCAAGCCGATAATGCGCCCTACGTCAATTCATTTGAACCGATCGATGATTACAAAGGCGACATAGCCCGTTCGTTTTTCTATATGGCCGTTCGTTATATGTTTGAAGATGAGAATTTTGTGGCAGAGTCTCCCATGACTTACCAATCGCAGCTACAGCCGTGGGCTTTGAAGATGTTCATGGACTGGCATTTGCTGGATCCTGTGAGTGGCAAGGAGCGGGATCGTAATAACGCCATTTACCGCATACAACAAAACAGAAATCCGTTTATTGATTATCCCGAATTAGCAAGGAAAATTTGGGGATCGGATTCCATTTACCCTTTTTTGTTGGATGATACCATAACGCACCATCGTCCGAAAATTGACTGTTTTGAAGTAAAGACATTGCAGATTTTACAATTACATGTCGATATGCCATTGCTTTTTTCTTCTGCGGTCAATTTGGAAAATTACACGATTCAAAGTGGCCCCGGAGTTGAACAAGTACAATATATAAATGATACTCTGTATTTATATTTGTCCAGTGAATTGCAGAACGGTAAGAATTACTACCTGATTGTACATAATTTACAAGCTGAAAATCAGTATTTTATGACGGATACTTCCATTGCGTTTATGGCGGGTGTTCCGCAAAGCAGCGAAATCATAGCGATGTGGATGTTCGACCAGTTGGAGGGGAAACCCAACGTTCCTACCCGAATTTCCGCGGATGTGCTATTTCAAGATTTCGCCATGATCTGTATGGATGGGAGTTATGGTTCCTCATCATTCAACACCTCTTTTTCCAATGCGCAGTTGGATGCTTTCTCGGGCACGCTGGTTGGCGACCCGCAGGGTAGTGACGCCACTGCTTCGCAATCGTTGGCTGTCATTGGGGAATCGGCGAACGGCAACAGCATGGTCTTCGCATTCGCTACCGCCGACATGGAAAATTTCACGATGACCTTCGCTTGCCGCCGCACTTCCTCCGGTTTTTCTGAACATCAATGGGAGTGGAGTACGAATGGTGTTGACTATCAGATTATTGACAATTCAAATACCGTGGCGCAAGTAGTAGGCGAATTTGAACTATGCCACTTGAGTTTGTTGTCGTTGCACAATTTGAACGAAGCGGACACTACTTACCTGCGTCTATCGCTAAGCGGAGCAACCTCCAGCACGGGAAACAATCGTTTTGATAATATTGTGATTTACGGCGAAAAAAGCACAGGAATTAACAATTATTCTCCGGTTATCCCAGGATTATTTTTTTCGCTCCATCCTAATCCAATACAGAGTAAAGTGAAGATCACGATCAATGACAGGTCTACTTGGCCTTATTCCCTGCAATGCATTGATTTACAAGGAAAAATCGTACATACTTCGCAACTTGATTCCAATGCTTCAGAAATTGATTTATCTTTTTTGAAATCAGGTGTATACATGATTGTCATACATGATAAAGAACGTAAAAAATCGGGATCGAAGAAGATTGTGATCCAGCAGTGAGCACAGGGATTTTTCGATGGTTAAAAACATAGTGAATCAATAACACAGATTAATTATAATTATACTACTAACATCAAAATTTTTTAGATTATGAAACAGAAAATTACACTTTTAGCAATGGGTTTGATGCTCTCTTTCGGATTGTTTGCCCAAGAGACATTGATCACGCTTTGGACGTTTGATGGTTTGGCGGCTTCTCCAAACACGCCATTGGTAATTCCCTGCAATACGGATGCGGGGGAATTAACTTCCGCAAACATTTATGCCGATGGATCGAACGGATCCAGCACATTCGCCAGCACGGAGATCACTTCGTACACTGGCTATGCGGTTAATGATCCCAGAACCACGCCGGTTTCCGGCAAAGCCTTGGGATTCATTACCACCGCCACTAATGGGAAGAGCCTTGTGTTCAAGTTCTCAACCACCGGTTATGCCAATATCGTGATGACTTTTGCCGTTCGGGGTACTGCGACGGGTTATAACAGCCATGTGTGGGCTTATAGCACAAATGGGACAGATTTTACCCCTTTTGAAACGGAAAATACCGCTCACAATGCCGGTGGAAGTGACCCCGTGATCCGCACGCTGGACTTTTCTTCCATCACGGCTATTAATGACCAACCCTACGTCTACATTAAATTGACTATTTCCGGTGCCACGAATGATTCCGGCACTAACCGTTTCGACAATTTCCAAATCAAAGGAACTGCTTCCGGCCCTGACCTCTATCCTCCACGTTTGACTGGTTACGAGATGTTGAGTGCGACATCCTTGAAACTCACATTCAACGAGGCTATTAATCAGACTATTGCGGAAACCGCAAGTAATTACACCTTAGCAGAAAGCTATAACGTAACCACGGTGTCTCTTTCCGACAGTCGTTTCGTGACCCTGACCATCGATCCTGCATTGACGGAAGGCAATAGCTACACGTTGACCATCCACAATATGCAAGACGTGTCCGAAAATGAAAACGTGATGGCAGATTCCACGTTCACCTTCACATATGGTGTTTCCACGGAATATCACAAAGCTACCATTGCGGCATTGCGGGCGGCTGCTCCCGAATACAACGGCGGTATTAACAACAGCAGTGTGATTTATAAATTCTCCGGTGAGGCGATCATCACATATATAATAACAAATCGGAATCAAAAATATATCCAAGACAATACCGGTGCTATGCTGATTGATGACTTGTCCGCGGTCATGGGTTCCGGTTTCGAGGTTGGCGACAAGGTAGCCGGTATTTACGGCACATTGTCCAACTATTACGGTTTGGTGCAATTTGTGCCGACCGAAGCGGGTACCACCGTGGGGTGGAATGAAGAGGTTGAGCCCGAATTGGTTGACGTGACTGATTTTGACAGCCTCAACACCAACGGTCTGCAATCCAAATTGGTGAAAGTGGACAACGTGAATTTCACCGCCAGCGGAAATTTTGCGACGGGAACGTATTACGATTTGATGCAAAACGGGACCACCTACCCGGCTGTGGTTTTCACCAACAACTGGAATGCGGATTACATCGACGCCGCTATCCCGACTTACACCGTGGCCTTGACCGGCGTAGTGACTTACACATATAACCAAAACCGGCTGATTGTGTTGGATCAAAGCAGCATGACGTCACTGAATAGCTACAATGCCTCCACCATCAAACTGGCTCCCAACCCGGCCACCAATTTCGTGAACATTGAAACCGGAGAAGCGATGCAACTGGAGATCTATAGCCTTACGGGACAACTTGCCGCTACCGACCTACTTAACGCTGGCACTAACTTGATATCCATTGCCTCACTGAATGCGGGCATGTATATCATCAAACTCACGGAAATGAGTAGTGGGAAAAGCCACACTTCAAGGCTAGTGGTACAATAATTTAATTTAGGGATTGAAAAATGCAGGGATGGAGAAATTGAACTAATTTCTCCATCCCTGCATTTTTCAATCCCTAAGAACTATTTTGTTTCGTACCCGGAACAAGAATCGAACTTGCACAACCGTTGGTTACTACACCCTGAATGTAGCGCGTCTACCAATTCCGCCATCCGGGCTTTTTGGAGCGGCAAAAATACACTTTTTTCCTTTCGTTTTTTCTGCCTCATTTTCCATTCTCTCATTTTTTTTCAAAAAAAATCTTTTCGCAATATGGATCCACGGTAAAATCCCGCCCACTTTGTCTTTGGGAATTACCTGCGCGTTATGCCTGTCTACAAAATCTTTCAAATCGACATATTTTTTTCTAAAGATACACTTTTTAATTAGGCTAACATACGAGTATTTATTTAATTTAATGACTCAATAATTGAGTCATTATTATTTTTTATAACTGATAATAAGGAAGTTGTTATTTTTTTAGGCTTTCTTGTTATCTATTATTGATTTTTCTTTATTTTTGAAGCCTCTATCTTCTGAGGCAACTATATTAACTACTCATCATCATCTATATTTTTCTAACCGATTTTTTATTCTATGCATAAACCATAAATATTTTTTTATTAATCTAAAAACCCCCTGCTTATGAAAAAGATTATTTTATTAGTTCAATTTTCGTTTCTTTTTCTTGCCTCTTATGGGCAATGTGTGTGCGATCCACCGGCCGATGTGTCGGCCACTATGCACGCCCCTTCATGGTTTGACGTGAAGATTTCGTGGGATTATCCCGAATGTGCCAATGTGCAGGAGTCAAGCATCTCTTTGGCGGGAACATCCCTTAGCACCAGCATTGGATTCGGAGAGACAGTTCCTTGTGATTTCTATTCGATGCATCGTTTCTTGCCTTCCGAACTGGCCGATTATGATAGTATGTTGTTGAGCGGTATATCGTTTTATCCCTCTTTAGCCGGTGCCTCTTATTATTTGCGTGTCTATTCAGGCGGAAGCTATGATGCGATGAATGGATTTGATCCAGGCCAACTACTTGTTGAGCAAGATGTTACCAGTCTTGTTGTGACAGGGCAACTTAACACGTTTTCGTTAAACACCCCGATCGTCATCGATGCCACTGAAGAATTGTGGATCGGATACCGCTCAGTAGCGAATGCCGGTTACCCAGCGGGTGCCATATCGGGGGTCTCGTATTCCAATCGTTCCGAAATTATTGGATATCAAGACACCATCTGGGAAACCTTGACGGATTCATATTTGTACTATAGCTGGATCATACAAGGACACATCGTTGCCGGCATTTCAGACATGGTAGGATTTGACCTGTACAAGGACGGCAGCCTGTTGACTTCGTTGGCCAATACCACACTCAGCTACACGGATCATCAGGTTTCCGTGGGCACACACACGTATGGCGTGAAGATGAATTGGAGTACCCCTTGCACCTCTACGGAAGCCACGGTGAATGTTGATATGCCAGACGATCCTTGCGTGGTGGGTATCACGCAACTTCCCTATAGAGATAACTTTGACGGCTACACGACATCTTTCCCTACTTGCTGGCATCGTTTCACTACACAGGCAGGCACGCCTTCCTTGTCGACAGCCTACAGTTCGTCCACCCTCAACAGTCTCTATTTCAATTCAACGTCCACCACTTATAACATGGCCGTGTTGCCCAAAGTGGATGACGCCATAGACTTGAGCGAAACGCAACTTAAATTCAAGCTATACAAGACCTCTGCCTCGTATGGTTTACAGATCGGGATTATGAGCGACACTTCCGATATTTCCACTTTCGAGCTGATTGAACGGATTTCCCCTTCAACCACAGGTACTTGGGAAGATTTTACAGTCTATTTTAACGAATATGACGGAACCGGAAAATTCGTGACATTTCTTAGTTTGGGTTCGTCTAATTCGATATATCTTGACGATGTGGAATTGGATTATTACCCTGATTGTATTGAGCCGTCTCATTTAGAACTCGTCTCTATCAACGGTTTTTCGGCCATGATCACGTGGCAGCCACCGGCTATTAATCAACCCGATGACTATGTGGTGGAAATATCGGACGATAACGGACAGACTTGGATCGTGGCAAACACTCAGAACACGTTTTATCTCTTCTCCAGTTTGGATGAGGTGACCACCTACTTGGTGCGGGTAGCTTCTTCATGCGATGAGGGCAACAGTGCGTACATCCACATGTCAATGCGTACTAAATGTCTTAATGGAGGCGAAGTTGAAATAGGTGGCGGAACAGGGACTTCTTACCTGTACCCCGTGAACAACTATTATAATTACACCTTGTCCCAACAGATCTATTTGGCATCGGAGATGAGCGGTGCGACTGCCATAGAAGGGATATCTTTTGAATACGCCTATTCATATCCCTCAACCTTAAAAAACAACGTGGACATCTATATCGGTCATACCACCAAAACGTCATTTAGCGATGATTCAGATTGGGATACCGCTTCGTTGACCTTGGTGTATAGCGGCAACCTTAACTGCTCGCAAGGCTGGAATGATTTCGCTTTCACCACGCCGTTCCTATACAATGGAATAGATAATGTATTGTTGGTGGTGGATGACAACTCGGCTGATTACGATGGATTGAATTATGTTTTTGCCACGCACTCTACCACGGGAAATAAAACCCTTGTCGCCTATTCGGATGGCACTAATCCGGTGTATGGAGTCTATCCGCCCGGAGGTGATTATGATGTGATGCCTAACCGGGTGAACACGAAATGGATTGCAGAATGCGGCGAAGAGGTGATTTGCTATCCTCCAGGTCTATACGTGCTCAACGTCACCTCTGCCTCGGCGGATATCTATTGGGCGTTGGCAGGAGGTATTGCAGGTTATGAAATCGAATATCGAAGCATGTTGGAAAATGACTGGACGGAGATCACGCCGACAGACGACAACTACCATTTGGACGGATTGAACGGTAACACGCAATACCAAGTGAGAATAAGAGCTCTCTGCTCCGGCGACGAGAGCGCTTGGATTACTGTTGTTTTCCGCACGGCATGCAGCGCGGAATTGGGAATTCCTTACTTTGAAAATTTCGAGAGTAACGGAGCGAATAGCCCGACTTATCCGATGCCCTTGTGTTGGGCACGGGGCGGCAATGCCGACCCGTATCCATACCAATCAACGAACTACAGATTGAGCGGTTCCGCTTCTTTGTATTTCGCTTCCTCTTCCACCACGTACAGCATGGCACTGCTTCCTGCTATTTCCAATGATGTGAACATCCAGGATCTGCGAATGACCTTTAATTTGTACAAAATCGGAAATTCAAACAACCTCATGATCGGCGTTATGACTGACCCCGCCGACGAATCAACCTTCCAATTAGTCAGAACTCTTTCTCCTTTGACCACATCCACATGGGAAGAATTCACTGTTTATTTTACAAATTATACGGATACCGGAAAATACATCGTCTTTAAATCGGATCTTCGCTCATCCTCCTTATCCAATTACATGTACATGGATGACCTGTTGATCGAGTTTATGCCGGATTGTTCAAATCCAGTGAACTTGGAGGCATCCTATATCGGCGGGACATCCGCATTGCTCTCTTGGCAAGACGGCCAGCTTGGACAAACTCGGGAGTATGTTATTGAAATTTATGATGAATATGCCGAAGATTGGGTGGGCGTGGATGTGATTTCGGACACATGGTATGTATTGGAAAATTTGACAGACACGACGGTGTACACTTACCGCGTGAAAGCGGTGTGCGACACCGAAGACGGCGAAAGTGAAAGTACCTACTCAACGGTCTCTTTCGAAACGGGTTGTACCAGTGGCGGAACAATCGAAATTGGCACGGGCACAGCGACCAGTATCCTTTTGCCTCTCAATAATTACTACAATTACACGTTATCCCAGCAAATCTACCTCGCTACGGAAATGGGCGGCCCCACATCGATCTCGGCGATCGCATTCGACTACAACCACACGTCGCCATCCACCAACAAGACGGATGTGGACATTTATTTAGGACACACGACCAAAAACAACTTCTCCGGCTCCAACGATTGGGAAAGCGACACAGCGTTTCATAAATACTATTCAGGACCCCTCAACTGCTCCAAAGGGTGGAATGTTTTTATGCTGGATTCGGCATTCACATATAATGGGATTGACAATTTGATCATTATGGTGGACGATAACTCTAACGATTACAACAACAGTTCATGCGTGTTTAATGTCAACAGCGTGAGCAGCAACCTCTCTATTTATTACTGTAACGATAACACGAACCCCAGCGTCAGCACTCCACCCGATGCTTCGTCTTATTCCTCCATGCTAAGAAATAACATACGTTTTATCGCACCTTGCGATGACACGTATACTTGCGCTCCCACTAATGTGATGGCATACAATGTGACGCACAACAGCGCGGATATTGCTTGGTCGGCACCGGAGAACGAGTCAAGTTGGATTGTGGAATACAAGGCGGAAGGCGACACAGTATGGACTTCGCTGGGCACTTTGACCACCACTACACACTCTTTCACGCAATTGGACATGAATACAACCTACTATGTCAGGGTTTTCACCGATTGCGGTTCAGAATTGAGTGCGCCTGTCGTCATATCTTTCACCACAGAATGCGGCTATTTGGTAACGTTGCCTTATTCAGACGACTTTGACAGCTACGGTACCGGTAGTAGCGTGTTCCCGGCTTGCTGGATCCGGAAGTCAACATATGGCACCTATCCGTACATTTCCGCATCATATCCTGCGTCATCTCCTGCTTCGTATTATTTCTATTGCTCATCTTCCACCTATAGCCTGAGTTCGGTGTATGCATTAGACGACGCCTTGACAATGTCTGATGTGAGCGTGGAATTCAGCATTTATGCCAGTTCGGCAAGAACGGCAATTTATGTCGGCGTGATGAGTGATCCGCTGGATGAGACCACGTTCGAGTTGATCGAAAAGATTGATCTTCCCTACGCAATACGGATGAACTACCATATCCCGTTTAACGCTTACACGGGAACCGGAAAGTACATCACCTTCAAGGCTGACGGCTCGGCGCAAGGTTATACGCAAGCTTTCTATATGGATAATCTGGTGATTGACGTGGCACCCGTCTGTGCTCGTCCGTTGAACATTTCCGTTTCGGATATCACCTTGACCGACTGTAACGTAAGATGGGATGCCGCCGCTGGCGAGGAATACGAAGTGGTGATTGGACCGGTGGGTTTTGATCCGGATTCGGCGACCAACGGATACACCACTACCGACACATTCTACGTTTTCACCAACGAACTCACCGCTGAAACCCAATACGATGTTTACGTGCGGACAATTTGCGGATCCGGCAACGAGAGCGATTGGTCATTCGCCACCACTTTCTGGTCGGCTTGCCAAGATATAACTTACGGAGACCTGCCCTATACGGAATCGTTCGATACTTGGGGAACCGGAAGCTCCATACTCTCCTTTCCCAATTGTTGGGGAAGAGTTTCAAGTTATGCTCCAAATTATCCCTACATCTCTTCAAATAATACGATGAGCACGCCTGGGGCTCTCTATTTCTATAGTAATACTTATTATTATACCATAGGCATTTTGCCAATGATTGACCCTAACCTTCCGTTAGACACGCTGGAATTGAAGTTCAACGTATACGCATCATATAATGATAATGGCTCAGGCATCGAGGTTGGTGTGATGACCGATCCGGCAGATCACTCCACCTTCACGTCTGTTGGACAAATAATCGTACCGACAGCGGGAGTTTGGAATGAAGCGGATTTTGATTTCTCTCTCTACACAGGCACAGGACGTTATATAGCATTACGTTGTATAGGATCCGATGATTATGTGTATGTGGACGATGTGAAACTGGATATTCTTCCTTCTTGTCGAAAACCTGCGGATTTGGAATACACTTCGGTGACTACCACTGATGTTACTCTTTCTTGGATCGAGAGAGGCGATGCCACTACCTGGGAAATCGAATACGGCGCCCCGGGATTCACTCCTGGTGATGGTTCGGGTACATCCGTCATCGCAAACTCGAACCCCTATACGGTGCAAGGGTTGACGATTGCCACCCATTACGACTTCTATGTGCGCTCCATTTGTGCGGTAGGCGATACCAGCGATTGGTCTTCTCCGGCATTAACCATTGTAACGCGATGCAATAGCATCACCACTTTCCCTTACACCGAAGACTTTGAAAATAACGGTGCTTGGCCGACATGTTGGACACAAGAGTATGTGATTGGAAGAACCAACTGGGTGTTCCAAGATGGCGGTTACGCAAGCAATCCCTCCGGTGCGCAAAGCGGTTCTTACAACGCCTTGTTCCAGTATGTGGGTCGCGGGGCATCTTCAAGATTGATTTCCCCCGTTTTCGACTTCACCGGCTATGAAAATGCCTACATCACGTTTTGGCATGCGCATCTTGCTTGGTCCGGGGATCAAGATGTACTGGAGGTGTATTACCAAACCACGACTTCCTCCAATTGGACATTGTTAGCGACCCATTCAAGTTCTGTTTCTTGGACGTACGATTCCCTGGCTTTGCCCAATGTGGGTAATGGTACCCGTATATGTTTTGTGGGAACATCCGACTACGGTTATGGTGTTTGCATCGACAACATCAAGATCAACGCTACATTGCAAGAAATCGAGGAACCATGTTTGGCACCTCACACGCTGACTGTGCCTACAGCGACCATCACAGCAAATTCCGCAGTAATAAACTGGCAAACCAGTGGGACGGAGACTTCTTGGATGGTTGAATACAAGAAGGGGAGCGATAGTTATACTTCCACAATGGTTACCTCCACAACACACATGCTCCAATCGTTGCAGCCTTTGACACTGTACGACGTTCGGGTGAAAGCACTGTGCGGAACCGAAGAGAGCCAGTATATCAGCACCTCTTTCACCACGTTGCCCGATTCGGTGGAACACTACACGGTCACGGTGGTTTGCGGCTCGAACGGTTCGATTTCCCCGGCCGGTCCAAGCATTGATGTAATACAAGGCTCCGACCTCGAATTTCTTGTTACACCCAACAGCGGCTACAAAATTCTTCAAGTGAAAATTGACGACGAAAACGTGGATGTGGGCGATAGCGTGTCATACTCCTACACGTTCTCCGATATTCGATCCAACCATAGCATCGAAGCGCATTTCACATACACCAGCATCGATGACTACGAAAAAGGAAATGATGTGTTGCTCTATCCCAACCCTGCGAATAGCCTGTTGAATGTTGTTCTTTTCTCTCCATTTGATCAAGTGGAAATTACCAACATCATGGGGCAAACCATTTTTATGAATTCGGTTAACGACCTGACCTTCACCCTCAATGTTTCTGACTACAACGCCGGCGTCTACTTTATTCGGTTGAGTGGTGCGAACGGTGTGGTGACGAAGAAGTTCGTGAAGAAGTAATCAAGTTAACAAGTTGAAAAATTGGCAAGTGGTCGGGTGGCTTAAGTCGTCCGGCCATTGTCATTTTCCCCCTCATGCTTTCGCCCTTGATACATCTCAAACCGCATAAACTTACACTCCAATTGACCGTTGAACAATGTGATTTTCCGGGTGGGATGCAAGCCGATGGACTTCAGGGCATCGAGATCGGAACTGATGATCCAGGCAGTGCAGCCGGCGTATTTCTTTTTCAACGTGTCGCCGATCGAGTGATAGAATGCGTTGAGGTCGGGAATGCTTAGCCGTTCGCCATAGGGCGGGTTAAGGATAACGAAAGCGGGAGTTCTGACAGGAGAAGTCTCTTCGAAGTCTCTCTTTTTCAAACGGATGAAGTCGCACAATCCGGCATGATCCACGTTGTCGATTGCCATGTGCAAGTAACGGGCGGAGATGTCGAAACCATAGAAATTGATCAGCACGTCGTTGCGGATGTCAGCGGCTTCTTTCAGTTGTTCCCAATAGGCCTTGTCGAAATTCAGCCACCTCATGAACCCGTAGCGGTCACGGTAGAACCCGGCGGGGATATTCAGGGCGATCATGGCTCCTTCGATGAGAATCGTTCCGGATCCGCACATGAAATCGATGAGGTCGCAATCGGCTTTCCACCCGCTCAGTTTGATCATGCCGGCCGCCATCACCTCGTTGATTGGGGCGGTATGGTTGGCAATCTTGTAACCCCGCTTGTGCAACGATTCTCCTGAACTATCTAAGAAAAGAGTCGCTTCATGTTGATAGACATGCAAGTGAAACCGCACATCCGGGTTCTCTTTGTCCACGGAGGGACGTTCCCCCGATTGCTCTCGGAAACGGTCGCAAATCGCATCTTTGGCAAGGAGGGAAGCGAAAAGTGGTGTGTTGAAAATGGTGTTATGTAACGATGCGCTGATTGACAAGTTTCCGTTTTTTCGCAAATAGTTTTCCGCTGGAAATCCTTTTATTGCTTTATAAAACTCTTCATTACTGCGAAATTTGAACCGTTTCACCTCCCACAATATCCGTAAGGAAAGCCGGGAATAGTAATTTATAGTATATAAGAGGTTAAAATCTCCTTTAAACTGCACACCTCGACTGATCACCTCGCAATTTTCAGCGCCAAGTTCTTCTAATTCCGTTCTCAGTATATCTTCCAAGCCATCAAACGTTTTTGCGACAAAATTTTCCTTATTCATCTGTTTTCTGTTTAAAATCTTCCCAAATCGGAAAGCGTGCAAAGGTACGGAATTTAACGATTACTCTCTTTTGATGATTTTTATTTTACTGATAATCTGATAAATACAAATAATAATGCAAAAAAATAAAAAAAGTTATTCTATTTAAAAAGTTATTGTATATTTGCAACGTTAACAATCATAATGTCACAAACCAAACAAGGAGGAAATATTATCGAATAGACCTTTATCTTTTTTAACTTACATATTCATCTAAAAAAAGAAAGGAGTCGTTATGAATCCGGTAGTACAAAATGACAATGAACTGATTGTTCGTTACATGAACGGTGACGAATCAGCCCTGAAAAGTTTAATTTGCAGGCACCAGAAGAAGGTCTTCTCTTACATTATGCTATCTGTTAAAAACAGAGAACTGGCGGAAGACATTTTCCAAGATACTTTTATTAAAGTTATAAACACTTTGAAATCAGGTAATTACAAAGAAGAAGGGAAATTTGTGCAATGGGTGATGCGGATTGCCAACAATTTGAAAATCGACCATTACCGCAAAGTGCAACGTATGCCGGCCTACGAAACTTCCGGCGAGTTCGACATTTTCGATCTCCTTTACGGCACCGATCCTTCTGTGGAACAAAAAATCATCACTGAACAGATCTATAGCGACCTCAAAGGACTTATCAAACTCCTTCCCGATGAACAACGCGAAGTATTGGAAATGAGGATTTATGAAGACGTCAGTTTTAAAGAGATTGCCACCCTCACTGATGTCAGCATCAACACCGCCCTCGGCCGGATGCGCTATGCACTCATTAACCTGCGTAAGTTGATTAAGGAAAAGAATGTAATATTAACGTAAGTTCAATGAATCCATGATTCGTTTTTCCCTTTTCCCCATTTCATTTGTATCGTTTTTTTTAGTACTTTCGTCCGTTTTTTACACCAATAGTTAAACGATTAAAATACAAAGAGAAAGACGAATAAAAAAAGGAAAAAATGGCAGAAGGAGAAAAAATTATTCAGGTAAACATTGAAAATCAGATGAAGTCGGCATACATCGATTATTCGATGTCGGTGATTGTCTCAAGAGCGTTGCCTGATGTTAGAGACGGACAGAAACCGGTGCACCGGAGAATATTATATGCCATGTGGGATATGGGTATCACGGCGGGCAAACCTTTTAAGAAGTCGGCGAGAATCGTTGGCGAAGTATTAGGTAAGTACCATCCTCATGGGGATACTGCCGTGTATGACTCCATGGTGCGTATGGCGCAAGAGTGGTCGTTGCGATATCCTTTCGTGGACGGGCAAGGTAACTTCGGCTCCGTGGATGGCGATAGCCCTGCAGCGATGCGTTACACGGAAGCTCGTATGCGGAAAATCGCCGAGGAAATGTTGGATGATATAGAAAAGGAAACCGTTGATTTTAGGAATAATTTTGACGATTCGTTGGAAGAACCGACCGTCCTCCCTGCTAAAGTCCCCGCTTTGTTAGTAAACGGTTCCTCCGGAATCGCTGTGGGAATGGCAACGAATATGGCACCTCACAACCTCACTGAGGTGTGTGACGGCATCATTGCTTACATTGACAATCCCGACATCACTATTTCGGAGATGATGGAATATATCAAAGGTCCCGATTTTCCCACGGGCTGCGTTATTTATGGCACCGAAGGCATCCGGTCTGCATTTGAAACCGGTCACGGTCGTATCGTCATGCGCGGCGATGCCCTCATCGAGGAGGAGGGTGGCAGAAACCGGATCATTGTGCAATCACTCCCTTACATGACCAATCCATCCGATATGATTAAACGGACGGTAGAATTGATCAAGGAAGGGAAGATCGAGGGCATTTCCAATATCGAGAATTTGACCAACAAACGCAACGGTACCCGGATCGTGTATGAATTGAAACGGGAAGCCGTGCCAAATGTGGTACTTAACAAATTATATATGCATACGGCATTGCAATCTTCGTTTAGCGTTAACAACGTGGCGTTGGTGAAAGGGCGCCCGATGACGTTGAATCTGAGGGATTTGATTAGCCAGTTTGTGAAACACCGTCATGAGGTGGTAGTGCGACGGGCCACGTTCGAGTTGCGCAAAGCGGAAGAACGCGCCCACATTCTGGAAGGATTGATCAAGGCGTTGGACATCATTGACCAGATCATCGCTCTCATCCGAGGGTCGAAAACCGTGGATGAAGCGCGTGCCGGCTTGATGGAAAAATGGGATTTTTCCGAAATACAAGCCCGACACATTGTGGAGATGAGATTGCGTCAATTGACTGGCATGGAACGCGAACGGTTGGAAGAAGAGTATGCCGAGTTAAAAAAGAAGATTGATTATTTAAGGGAAGTATTGAGTAATCAAGATCTTAGATATAGCATTATTAAAGAAGAACTTTTGGAAGTGAAACAAAAATATGGCGATGAAAGACGCTCCAAAATCGAGTTCAACGCTTCTGAGTTCAGAATTGAGGATACGATTCCGGATAACGAGGTTGCGATTACCATCTCGCACATGGGCTACATCAAGCGCACCATGTTGTCGGAATACAAAGCGCAAAACCGCGGCGGCAAGGGCTCACGGGGCAGCAACTCCAGGGAAGAGGATTTTATCGAGCATCTCTATGTGGCCACCAACCACAACTACCTGCTCTTCTTTACAGAGAAAGGGAAATGTTTCTGGTTGCGCGTGTACGAGATTCCCGAAGGACCGAAAGTGTTCAAAGGCAAGCCGATACAAAATCTGATCAATATTGAACCCGATGACAAGATCAAGGCGGTGATCAATATCAAGGATTTATA
>JAITVP010000057.1 GCA_031285725.1 Bacteroidales bacterium | reverse complement strand
CGTGAATACATCTAACGAACTCAATACCATACGATTATCCGGTTTTATGCAAGATACTTGGAAAATCGACTCTGCCGGACATTTTATCGTGAACGCCGGTGTTCGCTACACGTTTTGGTCATATAACAAGGAGTTGAACATTTCGCCCCGCATGCAATTCACCTACAATCCGCAATGGAACCACGACTGGCTCTTCCATTTGCGCGGCGGGTGCTATCACCAATCGCCGTTCTATCGCGAAATGCGGAATCAATATGGCGAGTTGAACCCCGGCATCAAGTCACAACGTTCCTACCAAGTGGTAGCCGCAGCCGAGTACGCTTTCAAAATGTGGGATCGTCCGTTCAAATTTTCAACCGAAGCCTATTATAAACATTTAGATCGTTTGATTTCGTATACCGTTGACAATGTGAAGATTGTATACAGCGGAAAAAATGACGCCGTAGGATATGCCACCGGAATCGATTTCCGGCTGAGCGGCGAATTCGTTCACGGATTAGAGTCGTGGATATCCCTGTCCCTTATGAAAACCGAAGAAAATATTGAAAGTGATTACATTACGAACGATGATGGCACGCTCGAAGAAGTCGGCTATCTCCCCCGTCCCACCGATCAACGCTTCGCCATCAACATTTTCTTCCAAGACCATTTTCCAAAAGTCGAGAATTTCAGAGTACATCTCAACTTTGTGTTTGCCAGCCGATTACCTTATAGCATACCAAATCAGGAGCGGAAATCGGGCTTAACCATTGACCGGAACGGAAATAGTACCTACCTCCGAACTTCCACATGGTATCGACGTGTTGACATCGGATTTTCTTACCGTCTGCTGGCTGCAGACCGGGACAAAAGCAAGCATAAAAGCAAGTTCATCCGACAAATCAATGATTTGAATGTCTATTTTGAAGTATTCAACCTGCTTAATACAAATAATATATCATCTTATACATGGATAAAAGATATTTATAATCAAATGAGGCGGGTACCCGATTATCTCACGCAACGACTCATCAACTTGAAAATCGCCATTTCCATTTAATGACAAATAATATTTACGAATTATGCACAAAGATTTACACGAAAATTCCATCTTAATCCATGGAGCGGAAATTGAAGAAAATTTCGGAGCGGCAGTAACGCCAATTTACCAAACGTCCACTTTCAAGTTTAAAAACGCTGACGACGGTGCGGCTTGTTTCGCTGGGGAAGCACCAGGATACATTTACACCCGCATAGGAAATCCAACGATCACCGCATTAGAAAAAACGATCTCAGCTTTGGAACACGGCGCAAAATGCGTGGCGGTAGGCAGCGGCATGGCCGCAGTAAACACCGTTTATGCGGCACTGCTGAAAAACGGCGACCATATTGTCTCTACGGATGCGGTTTACGGGCCCTCCCGTGTGGTAATGGAAAAATATTGGGTGAACTTCGGTGTGGAATCAACCTATATCGATACCACCAACATGGAGAATATCAAGAAAGCTATTAAATCAAATACCAAGGTGTTGTACATCGAAACACCGACCAATCCCACCATTGCAATCACCGACCTTAAAGCGTGCTGCGAACTGGCGCACCAACATGGCATTTTGGTAGTGGTAGACAACACGTTTTGCAGCCCTATCCTTCAAAAACCGCTTGATCTGGGGGCTGACGTGGTGCTGCACTCGATCACCAAATTCATCAACGGACATGCCGACATCGTGGGCGGGTGTGTAATCAGCAAAACCAATGAGTTGGATGCTAAAATGCGTGCCGTAATGGTGAATTTCGGATTCAACATGGATCCCACACAAGCCTATATGGTGATCAGAGGATTGAAAACATTGAATATCAGAGTATTAAAACAACAAGAAAATGCGCGGATTATCGCTGAATGGCTGGAAAAACATCCAAAAATCGAATGGGTTAGCTATCCGGGATTGCCTTCGCACCCGCAATATGAGTTGGGCAAAAAACAGATGGACGGACCGGGATCGCTGATCAGTTTTGGCGTGAAAGGTGGTATCCAAGCGGGCAAACAGCTGATGGACCATGTGCGGATAATCCTCTTGGCGGTATCGCTCGGCGGTGTGGAGTCTTTGATCTCCCACCCAGCATCGATGACTCACTCCAAGATGCAAAAAGAAGCCCGGGAAGCGGCAGGGATCACCGACGGCCTCGTGCGTTTCGCCGTGGGCATCGAAGAGGTCAACGACATTATCGCCGACCTTGAGCAAGCACTTTCCCATGTGAAATAATGAAAGGAAAACTTGGTTTTTCTTTACCCCTATTACTAACCATCGCTATTCTTTTTTTAGCTTTGATAGCGACATCCATCGGCGTGTTCCTCATTCCGGTGGATGTTGTTTTAGAAGCCATCGGGTTCAAATTAGGCATCCTCAAAGAAACCGATATTCCAAATTCTATTTTACTGACCATCACAGAATTACGCATACCGCGTATTATAGCCAGTCTCTTGGTTGGATCGGCATTGGCGATTTGTGGCACCGTTTTTCAATCCATTTTCCGTAATCCGATTTGCGATCCCTATATGCTGGGAATCTCCTCGGGAGCCTCGTTGGGCGCAGCAGTCGCTTTCACGCTCGGTTGGCAAACCTCCGTCTTCGGGGTCACATTGCCCGCTTTGATCACCGCACTTATCACATTGGCGGTAATCCTCTCTGTTTCCCAAGCTGGCAAACAGAAGAACAGCGAGAAAATCCTGCTCACCGGCATCGCTATCAACTTCTTGATCTCCGCCGTGATCACACTGCTCATGGTGATCAATCAACAAGAAATGCAAAAGATCGTCTTTTGGACGATGGGCAGTTTGGCCAGCATCACATGGCGCAACATCGCATTCATGCTACCAATGGTCTGCCTCACGATCCTTCCGCTTTTCTATTACGCCAAAGATTTGAACATCATGCAAATGGGATCCGATACGGCAAAAAGCCTGGGCGTGAATACCGGTAAAGTGACGCTGATCGTCCTCATTTTCTCCTCGCTGCTCATTGCTTCTATCGTGTCGGTGTGCGGCGTCATTGGCTTTATCGGACTGATTGTCCCCCACATCGCCCGCTTCATCTTCGGCAACAATAACCGCTTGCTCTTCCTTTACTCTATCTTCTTCGGGGCTTTCTTTATGCTCCTCGCCGACACCTTCGCCCGCACCCTCGCCATCCCTTCCGAACTCCCCGTTGGTAGTATCACCGCCCTAGCCGGAGCACCATACTTTATATATTTACTTTTAAGAAAATGACTCAATAATTCAATGAGTCTTTGAATTTCAAAATACTCCCTTCTGCACGAAACTGTAAAACTGATCACCGTGCAAGATGACGTGGTCGAGGCATTTTATGTTGAGGAGGTCAAGAGCAACTTTGAAACTTTGAGTGAGCCGGAGGTCTGAATCGCTGGGATGGACATCGCCAGAAGGATGGTTGTGGCAGATGATGACACCCGTGGCCATAAGTTCCAACGCTTTCCGAGCCACCAGCCGCACATCCACGTCTGTGGAGGTAATACCACCTTTCGAGAAATTTTCGACAAGCAATACCTTGGAACTCTGGTTTAAGAAAAGTACCCAAAACTCCTCATGCTCAATGTGCGCAATCTTATCTTGCATGATCTCAACCACATCAGTGGCGCTTTTGATCTGGTTCCGTTCGTAAACGGTTTCCGCTCGACGGCGTTGTCCCAGTTCAAAAGCAGCTTTGATCGTGATCGCTTTCGCCTCTCCGATACCGTTGATTTTTAACAAATCTTTGAGGGTCATTTTGGCCAGGCTATCCAGCTTTTCGTTGTTGAGTTGCAACATTCTAATCGCCAGTGAAACAGCAGTTTCATCTTGATTCCCGCTCCGCAAAAGGATAGCGATTAGCTCGGCGTTGGTTAGGGAAGCCATTCCCTTTTCCATGTACTTTTCCCGAGGCCGATCAGAGATACTCCAATCGGAAATGGTGAGTTTTCCAGAAGATTTCTTTTTCATTAAACAGTTTTTTGTCGTTTTAAGAGATAGGGCAGTATGATTTGGTCAAAACCTTTAGTAATGTCAGCGGGAACGATGTCGATTTCGTATTGTCCTGTTTTCAAGGTGAGTTCTTGGAAAAAATCGCCAATGGCGGCTTTGTAATAATCGCGGATATGGTTGGAATGGAACTTCACCTCCTCGCCCGACTCCATGTCCACGAAGCGGTAAAGCCGGTTCTCAAAGGCAAAGTCAAACTCTAATTTTTTGTGATAGGTATGGAATAGAATGACCTCGTGTTTGTTATGGCGAAGATGTTGCAGTGCCAACATCATCTCGTCCGTATTCTCGTTTGACTCGAACATATCGCTGAAAATGACCACCAACGATCGTCTGTTGATCTGTTCGGCAATGCGGTGCAACACGTCCACCACCATCGATTTCTTTTGCACACCGGTGCCGATCGGTTGCAGCACTTTCTCCAATTCGCGATAAATCATCTTGGCATGAGTCTCTCCGCCTCTTGATTTGGTATGCAATTCCAATGTATCGGAAAAGAGGGAAATCCCTATGGCATCGCGTTGATTTTTAAAAATTTGCATCAATACCGCAGCGGCATACACCGAAAAGAAAATCTTATTCGGACTTTGCAAAGAGTAGCTGTCTTGAATCGGATAATACATGGAAGACGAATCGTCAATCACGATCTGGCAACGCAAATTGGTCTCTTCTTCATAGCGTTTAACAAATAATTTGTCGGTTTTGCCGTATAATTTCCAATCAATATGCCGGGTTGATTCTCCGGTATTATACGGACGATGTTCCGCAAATTCCACTGAAAAACCGTGCATCGGACTCTTGTGCATCCCCGTAATAAACCCCTCAACCACCTGTTTGGCAATAAGTTCAATATTATCGTATTGCGTGATCTTGGAAAAGTCAATCGTATAATCCATGAGATAGTGTTAAGAATGCAAAGGTACAAAAAAGGGGAAAGAAATCCTTCTCGTTTTCCCTATTCCTTTTTCAAATTTTCAAATTCCCTTGGCTTTTCATTTTAAATACGTTATACTTGTCACCGATTATGGATACAAGTGGAATTTCGAAAATTTCATCTATATTTGCAGCATCAATTAAACAAATTAAAATAAGCAATTATGAACAAACAAATCACGAAGTTAAAGACCTCTTTTCTTCCGTTATTCGCTTTATTTAGCCTTATCATTTTTACAGGATGCGCTAAGGAAAATGCAGACAATGGAGTGTCGGGATTCTCGAAAAGCCTGCAAGTTCCGGCAAAATTAATGCAGGATCCGATCGTCAAAGAGATGTTAAACGAATTGTCGTCATACAAAATACATGTCAACAAACATGGCATTCTGGAGTTTTCAACGGCCAAGGAGGCAAACGAAGTAATGGATTTGTTGCAAGATTACTCCGATAAATTCGATCTTTCGAAAAGCGAGGATGAGGATGATGAATATCCGAGGGATCCCATATTGTGCGCTTTCGAGGAGGCTTACCATTTTTACTCCTTACGACGGAAGATTGAGGAAGAGTTGTTGCAGTTAGAGGAAAAGGAGTTGTTGACCGATGAGAATGATCCCGACGACCACTATGTCGTGAGCACGCTGATGCGGACGATTTTGAATCCCGAATGCGTGTTTATTTACGACCAGCTGCTATGCGTGCACTATGACCTTTTTTGTGTGGGGATTATGGATTATGATTTCAACACCATGGAGCAGGTATGCGCCATAGGGAAAGAGGCGCATACGGAAAAAGAGTTGGAAGAGCAAATGATTGTTTTTTGTAATTCAAGTCCCGCGGCATTCATTATTGGCAGTGATTACGCCCAATACGTGGCTGATTTTTCCATTCGGCAAGACGCGGCGAATGCTCAAAACATAAAATTCATCAACCACTCCTACAGTGAAGAATACGCGCGGTTGGCATATCACTGGGATTTTGGCGATGGCAGCACCTCTTCGGAAAAACATCCCAACCATGTTTTCACCTCGGATGAAAGCACCGTGTGCCTGACCGTGCTGAAAGACGGGGTTGTCTTAGGCCGGAGAATTTTCCCAATACGCACAAGAGGGTGCAATGCGAATTTCACCTATTATCAGACTTTACAAAACATGCAGTATTGTTTTTCGTCCAATAGCTCCGTGGGATCAGATCGAATAATAGATTACAAATGGGATTTTGATGATGGAACCACCAGTAGTGGCGCTACTTCTTTTGTAAATCATACTTATGGAAGTGTTGGAACGTATCATGTTTCATTGACCGTTACCACGGCAAGTGGCTGCACCAGCACCCGGTCTCAATGGGTGTCTGTTCGCAGTTTGGGTAAATGTTGTAAAACCATGGACAGGGAAAAAGATAAGGAGATAACCTACAACTATGGCAATACCGATTATGTGGTTAAGTCGATTTTGCGGGTAACTAATTTTGTCGGATTCCACCGGGTTTGCACCCGGGTGGTGCATTATAAAAAGAATAAAAATGTGAAGATAGAGGCAAAGACTCCCACTAAAGGGTTGGGCACGGCAGCCGACGGTGATCTTAATTTTTATGCGGATACAAACAATGTTTGTGGAACACGAACGAAAATAGAGAGGGTATGGGATTATAAAGACAAATGCAAATCCCGCATACAGAGAGATAAAGGCATGGGAATGCCTTTTACGATTGAAAAAGAAGCCTTGATAGACCTGTTTCGAGTCAATGCTAAACGTAATGATTGGGAACGTTCTTCGGTGAAACTACACGACAAACCCTGTTGATACTGGTCAATGTTTAAAAACAGCCATCATGAAAAAGTTAATTTTCATTTTCATCGTTCTTTTTGGGATTCAATCCGCAAGTCGCGCCCAAGAGTTTTATTTCGGCTTGAAGACCGGATTACTCAAAGAGACTTACACGTTGACAGAGGATTACGGCAATCTGAAGTTATATATGGAGGCCTTGTTCCCCACTGTTTTATTCAACTTCAAAACCATTTTCAACAACCGGCTGGAAGCCGGAACGGGCGTGGGATTCTATAATTATGGCTGTCACATAGGCCTTCTAACCCCAACCCTTCCTTATTCTTCCCACGATGCGAGAAATGCAATTTACAGATCCATCACGGTTCCGTTCACACTGGGTTACTCCTTTCCGATAGTGGCCGGATTGTTCGCCAATGTGACATCCGGTATTGACTTTGATTTCTACTTCGACCTGAGAGGTTATATTTCGGATCCTTATATTGATCCACATCTTGATGAAGATGTGAGTTCCATTGATGCTCGGCATGTATATCCTTATCTACGCACCTATTTGGATGGAAATTGCGCCCGCTTCAATGTGTTATTATCCAATCAAATAGCCTTGGAATACAAGACTAAGAAAAATTTCTGTTTCTCTCTTTTTGCCGCTTACCATGCCGGATTGCGGGAAGTTTGGCATGGCTTGGCGGTGATCCATTACAATGAAGAAGAGACCTTGAATGTGCAACTGTTCAGCCGCGGATCGTATTGGCATTTCGGTATAGAGTTGGGGTATCGTTT
>JAITVP010000037.1 GCA_031285725.1 Bacteroidales bacterium | reverse complement strand
ATCACGCCCTCGACAGGATCAAGGCGAAGATTATCGGGCACTACAACCAAATCAAGGAGCGCGAAAACTTCGTCACCGCCGAGATGGTCAGAAACGCCTATCAAGGCATCGGGAACGAGTATGAGACCCTGCTCCGGGCATTCGACAAGCACAATGCCGATTTCTGCAAGCGGGTGGGTAAGGATCGTGCAAGGGGTACATATCTGAAATATTGTCGTGTACGAACCCTCGTGGCCGCATTCATCGGGTCGTACTACAATCGTAAGGACATCTCTATGAAGGAACTGACGGAGGAGTTCATCCGCCAGTTCGACATCTACCTGCGTACCGAACTGTCCCTCTCCCCATCCGGTGTGTGGATGTACACAACCCCTCTGAAGATGATCGTCACCCGCGCTCATTGTGACGGCCACCTGCACCGTAACCCTTTTGCGCAGTATCACGCCAGCCCATCAGTACGGGAACGTCAATTTTTGACGGAGGAGGAACTGCAACTCTTGATTAACCACCGGTTTGCCAAGCCATCAATGACCGAGATGCGGGATATTTTCGTTTTCGGGTGCCTGACGGGTATCTCGTACATCGACATCAAACACTTAACTACCGACAATCTGGTGAATATCAATGGTAGTTGGTGGATCGTGGCTAAACGGAAGAAGACGGGCGTACCGTTTCGGGTAAAACTGTTGGACAGCGCACTACGGATCATCGAGCGTTACGAGCCGTTCAGAGATGGCAATCACCTGTTTAATTTATATGCGAACCCATACATGAACAGGACGTTAAAGCTGATAGCGAAGGAGTGTGGGATAGATAAGCCGATTTCATTCCACACAGCAAGACATAGCATTTTATCCTTTCGGCTGAAAACAAGTGAGTTACAAGCGAGAAATTTTCGACAGGTAACGATTAAGAAACGAGCTAACTTCCGCTTATTGTGCGGTTTTTCACAGTACTCACAAAGAACGTCTTTCGAGAGCAAAGGTAATCAATAATCCCGGAGAACCAATTCCGGCACGATATTTTTCTGGGATTGCTAAAAAAGTATAGATAGCCACTTTGTCATTGTCGTCTGCAAGCCACAATCTCCGTCCTATTGGCTGATTACGAGGGTCCGCACATAATGGCAGAAACAGTAAAATCTATACTTTTTTAGCAATCCAATTTTTCTTATTCACGTGGAAATCGCGTGTTTTTTCCTACTCTGATATTTCTTCGGTAGGTGCTTTGTCTCTGTCTGTCTGTCTGTTCTCCATTATTCAAGGCAAAATAGGACGCATCAGACTTAGACTGCAAATCGGCGATAACTTTTGAAAGATGCGTTTCGAGAGAGTCTGAATTTACCACTCCTAACTTCTTACGAAGTTGTAGGCGCTTGTTGAAAACGGATTTGGGATTGGTGTGACCGAATATAACGCCAATAAGCGAGTTATCGAATTCAAAACAGAGCAGGCTGCACAGGTTCAATTCATCTTCTGTCAAGGTGGGATACTCCAGTTTGAGATAGTCGATGACCCCCACGTACTTTTCATTTACAACATCCTGAAGTGCGCCGAAATAGTTGTCTCTCTCCACACGGAGTACAGCCTCACTGACCTTTTCTTGAAATTTATCGGGACGATTGCTGTATTGACGCAGTAAATCGACGATCTTCTGGAAATGAAGTACCCGGCTTGTCAATACCTCTTGTAATTTAACTTCCTTTTCATTTTTTTCGTCAAGAACAGTCGATAGTGTCTCCTCCAAATCGTTGAACTCGCTAATTTGAGTCGTTAGTTCCTCAATGTCGGCTTGCAAATCAAGATTTCGCTGTCGCCGCCGTCTGATTCTGACGATCAAGAAAGAAATAACAGCCAGTAACAAAAGTAAGAAATCAACCTTATTAACTCTTAGAAGCTGTTTTAAATTTATTCTATAAGTTTTTTTGAGAGTTTTTTGAGCATTATTTGGCAGAATGTAATTTGTAACATTGCTTCTGCTGTCTCTGTTTTTCGCTCATAATCTGTGGTCATTCTTCGATAATTTTCTATCCATGAGAATGTTCTTTCTACAATCCATCGGAGAGGTATGACTTGAAATCTCTTGGATGATTCTTTGGGACGCAACACCACAGAAAGTTCCCATCCCATTTCCTTTACTGCTGCTGCCAATGGCTCACCTGTATATCCACCATCTGCTATTATTTTTTTCAGTCTTGGATATAGAAATTTCAGTTCTTTTATAGGCTGGAGAGCTCCTATGCTATCGTAGATGTTGGCCGCGTGCACTTTTGCGGCCATTGGTAATCCTAACGTATCCACAATAATATGTTCTTTCCGTCCTTTAATCTTTTTGCCGCCATCAATTCCATACTCGCTCGAATCTATATGATGAGATGTTCGAACACTTCTGGAATCTATCAATCCTACACTGGGGCTAACGTTTCTACCGCATTGTTTTCTAACGGTTTCACGAAGATAAAGCATCACTTCCTCAAAGAGACCTTCGAACTTCCATTTACGAAAATAGGAGTATACCGTTTGCCAAGGACCGAAGTCTTTAGGCAACATGCGCCATTGGCAACCTGTCTTAGTGAGGTACATTATTGCATTTATGATCTCTCTCAAGGAATATTTTCGTTTTCTTTGCTTGACTTCTACTTTATTCTTTATAAATTGCCACTGTTTATCAGTGAGGTTGGTTGGGAAATTGCTCATAACTTGTGTCTTGGCAACCATAAAGTTATGGAAAAACAACCAATCAACCAACTGATATTCAATATATTATTTGATTATCCCGGAAATTTAAAACAGCTTCTAAATCAAGTTTCATGGGCAAATCTAAAGGATAAGGTGACAAGCAAAAAAACAAAAAAAAGGGTGTGTCGGACTTTTGACACACCCTCTTTAATAAATACACCCTCAATTTCGCCAGTTATACTTCACCAGCACATTTTTTTTAAGCAAACGATTCTAATTGTCTTCTTTTCCACTCGGGAAAGCCTTCCACTCCTCTGTTCATGGAGAATTGTAATTTATCGTCCGAAACAGATTTCAAAGAAACTCCCGGTGAGAGTGGCAGTCTCATTTCATCAACTTTAAAGCGGGCTTTCAGTAAAACTACGTCATAACCGCCGCCGACTACTTCTTTTTCCAGATTGACCGGCTTAATGGCAGCCAAGTAATAAGCCGACCGCTCATAAGCGCACCATACGTCCCCTTCCAAATATAGATAGACATTATTCGGATTGTCCACCTCATTTAACAAGACATTTTCAATGTTCGAAATACGTTCCATGTTAAAACATTTAATATAAATAACTATATAATCGACACCCGTACGAGCATCTTCCCCCTTTATAAGTTATTATTATTCAAAGCTGTCGAAAATAGCGTTGTCTGCTCTTTTCCTTGCCAGCTCTTCCAGATTGGCCGCCGCTTCACGCACTCCTCCGCTTTGAGCTTGTTTGAGCAGTCGTTCAGCCTCGTTCAATTGGCCTTCCGCAAGGGCTAAAACACCTTTTGCATGTATGGCCTGCGGCGAGTTACCCGCATTTGCCAGATAACGTTTCGCCGTCGGATAATCTTTTTTACTGATCGCGATATTCGCCGCGTTCAGGTTTGCCACGGGATCCGATGGATACATGCGCACAGCTACTTCAAATATATCGTTGTATTCGCGACTTCCCGGCTGATAGGTATTGGCTACGGCAAACATTTCATTCAAACTCAGGTGCTGAGGGCGGGTCTTGATGATTTCACGACCTTCTTCCACTGAGAACCCGCGCACGGTGTAATTGATCTTATATTCCGTGCGGCGCAATGCCGGGAAATGTTCTGCCAGCACATAACGATAGGCTGCACCCCCGTCTAGCGCACGCAACTTGCGTTCTTTCACATCCGCTTCATCGCTGCCGTTAATAATATCCAGTACTCCACTGCGCGACGGAACATTCCGGTCGGCTTCCGCCTTCACTTTAAATCCGGCCCAGTCTTCCGGTTCCGAGTTCAATACAAAGAAGTCAGCCTTAAACTGCCGATACTGTCCAATGATGTAATCGCGCAATGCCTGTGTGCGGTTCTTCGCCAGACTGGTATTACTTGTATAAGAGCCTTCCGGTGAAGCAAATCCTTTCAGTTCAATTCCATCGGGTGTAATATATTCATCGTTGACCACCGTTTCGACCGTTTTTTTGATTTTATCCAATTCGACCGCATTGTTACGGAAATCAGGAAGGATAGCATAACGCCCTACCTGGAAATCCAGAAATGCCGTGCCCACTTCCGCACGTTCCTTACGTGTTTCCACTGCCGGGTTTACATAAGCGAAAGAAAGAGCCGGCTCGTAACGTTTCTCCGGTTTTTGCAGGATACTGCCTGCTATCAGGATCGGTTCTCCCGGTGTTTCTTTTCCGCAACCGCAAAGGTCTTGCACCAGAACGAACCGGGCGTCTCTCATCCAGTCTTCCCATAGAATAGTCGTTTTATATTCCACTTTGTGTTCGCCAGCTTCGGCCGCTTTGACCACCGCGAAACGAGGTTCTTCCTCCAAATTACCCAGCGCAACCATGCGGTCGTACACTTTCTGCCTGTTCTTTCCGTTCACCAATATGGAAGGAAGCCCCATTTTCTGATTGCTTGTTTCCAGTACCGGAGTCAGTTCGATAAAGTTTTTCGACTTCACTGCGTCGCCCGGAATGGTAATCGTTGCATCAATACTTAATGTGTTTCCTTTTTTCCGGAGATCATTGGAGGTCGTAGTAACAGTTGGAAAGTTTTGTGCAGCCGCTCCCAGTGAAACGATTGCAAGCAAAACGATCATAATAAATGTATTTAATATCTTCTTCATGGTTCAGATCATTTTAAAAAGTAAATAATAGAGAGCGCCGCTTTTGTCACGCCGAAATAATCCCTCTCCTTACTGTTGGACTCTCCGCAATGGACACAAGGGTATTTATCATATTCCAAGTGCGCCCAACCGGCGCCGATCACCGCTTCCATACTCCAGCGTTTGTTCAACAACCACTGGTAACCATACGAAAGCCCTGCTCCGTATAAACTGCCCTGATAACGGTTTTTCTCCATGTTTGCACTCAGGAATTTGAAACCTCCCACATTGTACTCCGCATAATGTCCATGAAGTCCGAAGAAATGCCCGTTGAACTTTTCACAGGTCCACAAACGGAGTTCAGGCTGCACCATCCAGTGTTTGGTACGGGTTCCCGTAAAATCATCGCCAAATTTCCATGGATTATAATTTCCGGAGATATCCAGAGTCCACTTTTTTGCCAAACCTATTTCCATACCCAGGTTAAATGTCGTCGTCGCATCATAAAGCAAATTGGACTTTACCGCAAACTTCTGGGCATAAGCATCGGTCGCCGTCAAAGCCAGAAGCGCAAAAAGGAAAAGTACTTTTTTCATATACTACTTTTTTAAATATTATACAATATTTTACATTCTTGACTATTCCCGGGATATTCCCCTATACCCATCCACAGTCTATAACACGGCCACAAATATAGAGAATGGCGTAATCTCGCGTAATAGGCAAATGTTTCATCTTGTAAGGGTAAAACTTCCAATAAACAAAGTGACAGTTCCACCACTATCCTTCATGAAAGAAATACCGTTAAATCACATGATTTCGAGAGGAATACCATTATACTGCAACTCCGCTCCGCTACAAACGCACCCGAATATCCACTCACGCAATACCCCACAAAAACATTCAGCGCTCTTTTTAAAATAAAAAAGGGTGTGTCAAAAGTCCGCCACAGCCTTTTTTTGATAAAAGTCCCGACTTTCTCAAGCCGGGACTTTTTTATTTGTTCGCCCAGCATGGTTATATTCTAATGGGTGCAAGTCCCTGACACACCCTGATAGCGGGAAGTGTTTAGCCAAAGCCAGGGGTGTCCATCGTGAGATGGAATCTGAAGGAAGGTGGCGGCAAACATCTGGCCTGACGTACAGAAACCGGATATAAGGCTAAAGGATGTGGGTTAGTCTGCCAGACAGGACAAAGCCCGATAACTATCCGGAAACATCCAAAGTAAATCCGGCAGGTATAAGATGGAAAGA
>JAITVP010000193.1 GCA_031285725.1 Bacteroidales bacterium | reverse complement strand
CTTTGGGCAATATTGGGATTTGTGAAGCCGTAACGCTTCTCTTGCCTGCCTGTAAATGTTTTATTGTCACTGTTTTGTTCGTTTTGCGGGAAACGAATGCTTTTTTATTCCATCGTTTTACAAACAAATGCCGGAAAACGGACAATGAATGGCTGAGCCAACTTTAATTTATTGCTTTTTTTTCTGTATCTGAGAGAATTAGCCCGTGAATATTTTTTTAATGCGTTTGCCCTGATGCTGCCGAATAACGCTATCGCTTTTCGCTTTTCTATTTTGCTTTATATTGGCCGTTCAGGCGGCTTTTTTGAAAGACATGCCGCGCACGCTGATCCAACCGAACGGCGACACACTGCACTGTTTTGTCACAGGGGACGAGTTTTACAACTATCTTCATGACACAAACGGTTATACAATCGTGCAGGATGTCAGTAGCGGCTATTACGTGTACGCCGTTCGAAACAATAACGTTCCTGAACGGCCGCAAACACGTAGTAACCGTAACCGCGGCCACATCAACAACCTCGTAATCTTCATCCGGTTTTACGATGATGTCGACCACCTGGCCACGCCATACAGCACCGTTATGAATATGTTTAACGACTCAACCGCCATTTCCACCAACTCGATGTACTCCTATTTTAAAGCGGCATCATACAACCAGCTCTCCATCACTTCCACGTTCTATCCCGCACCCAGAGGAGAAACCATCCTTTCGTATCAAGACAATCATCCTCGGGCTTATTATATGCCTTATTCTTTCACCAACACCATTGGATACAGTGACGACAGTGAACGTGCCAGCCGGGAGTTCGCATTGTTAGCCGCCGCCGTCAACCATGTTTCCTCCTCCGTTCCCTCCTCGCTAAATATCGATTATGACCATGACGGGTATGTGGACAATGTTTGCTTTGTGATCAAAGGAAACGTGGGCGATTGGAACGACTTGTTGTGGCCACACCGTTGGGCCCTGTACGATCAAGATGTGTATATCAACAGCAAGCGGGTTTATGACTTCAATTTCCAGTTGGAAGGTTCCACCGGCTATTTCAATAGCTCCGTACTCTGCCATGAAATGTTCCACACACTGGGTGCGCCGGATTTGTACCACTATTATGATTACACGGGGCTTCATCCGGTGGGTTCGTGGGACTTGATGGAAAGCAACACCACGCCACCGCAACATTCGGGGGCTTACATGAAATATAAATATGGCAATTGGCTTGATTCGCTCCCCATGATCACCGAGCAGGGAAGCTATTCGCTGAAACCCGTTGGCTCCGCAACGTCAAAAAATATAATTTATGCCATCGAAACTTCCGATCCTGACCAATATTATATATTAGAGTACAGAAACACCACTAACAACTTTGAGAGCGGGCTTCCGGGAACGGGATTGCTGATCTACCGTGTGGATATGAATTTTCACGGCAACTCACAATATGACGGTGCCTCCATCCTTGACGAGGTCTATCTCTTCCGGCCAGGTGGAACTTCTACCGCTAACGGCACCATTGCCAATGCCCATTTCTCGCAACATCACGGCCGCACGGCGTTCAACAGCACCACCTCCCCGTATCCGTTCCTACATTACTACGAAAATACCGACATCGGTATCTCCAACATCGTGGTGCATGGCGATTCTGTGACGTTCCAATACGGCGATCTTCCTTCGGAATATACCATTACCGCCATGGCCGAATTGGGTGGAACTATCTCTCCATCGGGCAATATCCTCGTCACCGCCGGAGATAGTCTGCAACTCTCCATCACGGCCGATCCGGGTTTTCACATTGACGATATTTTAATCGACAATATCTCCGTTGGCAGTGATTCTTCTTACACGTTTCGCAATGTCAGCGCCAACCACACCATCAAGGCGTTCTTCGCAGCCACAAATCCGGAATTGACCGTTTCCGCCGACACACTGTGGTTTACCACCACTCCGGTGGGGCTCCCCTCGGACGTCCAAGTTTTGACGATCACCCACACCTATACAAGGGATTCCATTGATCTCAACTTTTCAAACACGGCGTATCAATACTCAGATGACGGCATAACTTGGATGTCAAGGCATCAAGTGGTTATTCCCAATGCCAACACAGTCACCCTTTATCTCAGGTACAATCCGGAGCATGTCGGAAATTCGTCTGACACATTGTTCATTCAGTTACGTCAAAATCGCAATGCTTACCATCAAGTGGTCTTGCTTGGAGGGGCGACCAACCGCACTTTCACTGTCACCACAGTTCAAAGCACCGGGGGTACCATCAATCCTGCCGGTGTTCAAGTGGTGGATTGGGACGATTCGTTGACGTTCCGCTTCACACCTGATTCGGGCTACATCGTCAAATGGATTTATGAACTCCCTCAGATGGTGACGACACCTGGCGACACCGTTTACACGATCCACAATATCAGGGAAGACTTCAGTATCACCGCAGCCTTCATTCCCATTCCCACCATTCTTGTCGACACCACACCCATTGTCATTCCGCTAACCGGAATTTGCGCCCCCATTAGCTATCAAGTAACTTCATTGTGCAGTGCGGGCGGCATGGTGGATCCCAGCGGAATTCTTTCCGTGGAGCAAAATACCGACATCACGATCAATATCATCCCCGATCAAGGCTACCAATTGGGTTACCTGCTTATCAATGGCATTTTACAAGAAAATTTTGAGGGAAACAATTACACGTTTAACACCGTGGAGAGCAACCATACGCTGTTCGCCTATTTCATGGTGGCGCAGAACATTACGCAATACGAGGACGGTAAACTATCCATCTACCCGAATCCGGCGCATAACACGTTGCAAATAAGACTCACCGACAACCTTTCCGATTCTTATACCTATTCCATCTACGATCTCCAAGGCCGACTGATGCAATTCGACGACCAGATACCCTCCGAAAGCATCGACATCTCCAACCTGCCCCAAGGGGTTTATTTGATCAGGATTATTATGGGAGACAGGGTGACGCAAGGAAAATTTGTTAAGAATTGAGGAATGTGGATATGTGGAATTTCTCGCATTTCTACATTTTTCAACCTCCTCCCAAAAAGAAAACCGCCTTGAATCGGGCGGCTTTCTTAAACCATTAACCTTTTTTGAAAACGTGAAAGTTTGTAGTTTGTTCTTTCACTTTGTCGCACATCATCTTACGGTGTTGATAAAATAATGTTACAACATCTGTGTTCTATGACAAACTTTTTGCAAAAATGTTCCCTTGCATGGTGTTTTTTTCAATGATTCAATGACAGTATAATGTTAATGAATTTATTGGGTCATCATGTTCCTCAAGTCTTCGACTGTCTTCACCGGATTGAACGTGGAGAGTGGGACTTCTACGAATATAGTAATCCAATCTGCCATGGCGCCGTTCCATAGACCAGGCAACTCCATTGCCTTCAGTATTTTACCGTTGTGTGATTTTTCGCTGATAAAACCGCTGTGGTCATCTACAAATTCTTTCAGGTTATATTTTTTCCCTTGGTGATTTTTAATGGAACAGACCATATCCACAGGGTTGAAATGGGTGGCTTGTTCCAGCATTGCTTTCTGCACAGGATCGGTTTTGTTGATTTGGGAAGTTTCCACGATTTGCAAGGAAGAGTTGCCATCGGCATGGCGCACCCAAAACGGACCACCGCCCGGTTCGCCCTCATTTTTCACCATGCCGCAAACCCGGATCGGGCGATCCAGAAAACGGATCAAATCAAGCTTGGTATAATTTTCGGGAATCTTTACGCCCAACTGCATTTTAACAAATTCTTTGACTGATTTTTCTATTTCTTGGGTATTTTCATTTTGTAATCGCCCCACGTCATTGAAAATCTCATTGCGTATCCTGCGCAACTGCGAAGCTAAAAACTTCTTGTAGGTCACGGTATCCTCAATATGACTTTCATCGGTAATATTATCTATGTTTTTAACAAAAATAATATCCGCATCCAACTTATTTAGGTTGCCGATGAGAGCACCGTGTCCGCCGGGACGGAAAAGCAATTCGCCATCCTCATCCCGGAAAGGCTGGTTATTTTCCGTGGCGGCCAGCGTGTCCGTAGCGGGATCTTGGAGGGAATACGAAACTTCATATTTCACGCCAAAACGTTGTTCGTAATTGGGTTTCACATCCTCTATAACTCGCTCAAATTCATCAAGATGATGCGATGAAACGGTGAAATGCAAATAGCATTTTCCATCGGAAGATTTCGCATACCGGGCGGCTTCCACCAGATGCTCCTCCACGGCATAACGTGTCTTGGTTCCATAATCGAAAAATTTCAGTAACGCCTTAGGTTTCTGGCTGTAATTCAGTCCTTCTTCAAAAAGGATATGACGAATGATTGTTTTGTAATCACCCTGTGAAATTAAATCTTTTAAAAATAATCCCCGATTTTGCATAACATGAGCCAAATCACGGTAAAAAGGATACAATTTTAAAGTTTGAAGGAAATCCCGGCCTTTAACGATAGCGACTTCATCATCTTTGTCAATCATGTCAAACAACGACTTGAACATTCGGGAAGCGGCTCCGGAAGCGGGCACAAATTTCACAATCTGCTCTTGCGCAAAATCGGTTTCATAAGACGCAATCGCTGCGGCCACCTCTCCCCCGCTCTTTCGCAAAATCCCATCGTCCACAGTAGCCGGACGGTCTAAATTAGAATAGGGAAATCCCGTTGAAAAACAGGCAAACTGACGTTCCACTTCGTCCGCCTTGCTGCCTCGTTTTTTGATTTGTTCCAGATCGTGAGAGGTGAAAATCGACATCATAAAAAATCTATTTTTTAGTACCTTTGCGGCGGTAAACATTTTTTTCAATAGCACGCAAAAATAGTAAAAATGAACAAGAATATCCTCTGCGCATTTTGTTTGGCCATCTCCTCCTTTCTGCTTATCGCACAAAACGATAAAGGATATAATATCGGTTTCAAATTCGACAATATTACCGACAAGACTCTCTATATAGTTGGTTATTATGGGAATGACTATTATCTATTGGACAGCGCCAAAGTCAAAAAAAACAAGATAACGTTCAAAAGCAACGAAAATCACCTACCAACCGGTTTTTATCAATTAGCGAACAAAAAAGGAGATACATATCTTGAATTTATCGTGGAAAAGAGTCGGTATTTCACGATCAGCACAGCATTAAAAAATCCATATTTTAACGCTATTATCAATAATTCTGAAGAAAATCAGATTTTTTTCGAATATATGAAACATCAAATCACAAACGATGGCACATTGGATCCGTTTGTTGACAATCTCCTTTCCATGTCCGGAAACACGCTGCTGGGCGTCTATTTGAAAACCACTCGCTATAAATTCGAAGCGCCTTCTTTTGACGAAATCAAGGGGGAAGAGGCGAAATCATTGCGGCAATATCTCTATTTCAAGGATCATTTTTTCGACAATATCGACTTTAGCGATCCGCGCATTTTGCGCATGCCTATCGATTACGGCGTGGGCTATTTTTTCACTGAAATCGTGATCAAAAACGTGGATTCGTTGCGGAAAGAGACAGAGAATTTCATCCATTTTACGAGTCAAAACCAAGAAGTTAAGAACTATTTTTTACGAGAATTGTACTTTATTTTCCACAATGGAGATCCCACGTTTGACATCATGTTAGTGTATTTGTATGATAATTACTGTCCGGGGGGCGAATGCGACTGGCTGGAAGAGTTATTGCAGAGGCGGTTCACCCGTGATTACAAGCGCAAAAGCATGCTGATTCCCGGTAAAAAAGTGCCTTTTTTAGAAGCCGTTGATATCCACGGCAAAAAACACAGCACCGAAAATATCCCAAACAAATATATCATCCTCTGGTTTTGGGATCCGGATTGTGAGGATTGTCTGGAACAAACACCCGTTTTAAACGACTTCTACATCGTGTACAAGGAGATGTACGATGTGGAAGTGTTCGCTGTTTCCATTACGGAAGATGTGGAACGCTGGGATCACTTTGTCCAAGAGAACCATTTAGAGTGGGTCAACGTGAGTTACGGCATGGGCGATCCCAACTACAGTTTCGTGGATTACTTTGACCTGCTGACTACGCCGGCCATCTACTTGATCGACAAAGACCATATAATTATTGAACGCATGTTTTCGTTAGATGACCTGCATAGTTTCTTTGAAGAATAATTGTAAAAAACATAATTTAACAGCTATGAGTAGAAGATTTTCATTTTTTGCACTGTTTTTCCTTCTCTGTTTTTCCAGCCATCTAACAGCTGAAAACAAGAAAGGCGGCGACAACAAGAAAAGTGTCGGACACGAGATCATTTTTCACATTAAAGACACGAAAGACAGTCTGGTCTTTTTGGCCATCCATCACCGAGACAACCATTATTTGAAAGACACGGCGTTCCGAATAGCCCCCGGTAAATATGTCTCAAAAGGGGATAAACCGTTGGATGAAGGATTGTATACATTGGTTTCACAAAGTTTGAAAAGTTACCTGACTTTCATTATCGACAATAATCAATTTTTCGAATATTCCTTAGATACGACGAACAATGTGATGAATTTTTCCGTGAAAAATTCCAATGAAAATAGCGAGATGCTTCGTTTTCAACAAAAATCGACCGAAGCCGGCCAACGGGCGCGCTCCTATCAAGATAAGATCAAGGCTTTCGAAGGAGAGGGCATGGTGGACAGCGTCGATTACTATAAGGAAAAATCGAAGGCACTGAATGAGGAGATGACTGCATTCATTAACGAGCTCATTGAGAAAAATCCCAATTATCTCTTTTCTAAATTACAGAAAGCGTATATAAACATAGAAATTCCCGATCCGCCGATAAACGAGGACGGTTCGATCGACCAAAATTTCCAGCGAACATATTACCTCACGCATTATTGGGACAATGTTGATTTGAGCGACCATCGATTTGTCTATCTTCCTGTTTTAGAGAGCAAATACAATGAATATTTTCATAAAATGCTCCAATACCAGCACGTGGACACGATCGCGCATTATGTGGATCTCTTTTTGGAGAGAGCCGCTCCCGATAGTTTCATGTTCAAATATTTTGTCGATCGTCTGACCTACGATTACCAAGTGACAAAGGTTATCGGGCAAGACGCCGTGTTCAATTATATTGTCAAAAACTACCACTTAAAGGGCAAAACGCCATGGGTGGACGAAGATTTGATGAAAAAATACAAGAAACGGATTGACGAGATGGACCCGTTGATGCTGGGTAAGAAATGTCCCGAACTCACTATGCCTGATACTTCGGGAAACGTTTGGCGTTCCACCTATGAATTTCCAGAGAAGTACATGATTATCTGGTTCTTCGATCCAACTTGCAGCAAATGTAAAAAAGAGTCTGCCAAGTTGAAAACGCTTTACGATTCGTTGGAACGGGCAGGCACGCGCAATTTTGAAGTCTACGCCGTGGGGAACGATTCCGATGTTGAAAGGTGGAAAAAATATGTTAAAGACAATAAATATCCGTGGATCAATGTCGGCGGAAACACGGCCAACATGGACTACGTCAAGTTCTTCAACGTGATCGCCAATCCTTCGATGTTCGTACTAAATAAAAACCGGGAATTCATCTTGAACAAACAAATTGAAATTGAGAATCTTCCGCTCTTCTTTGAAGAATACGAACGATCGCAAGAAGATAAAAAATAGAGATCATCGTTATGAAGAAATTTGTTTTCATTCTATTGATTTTGAGTACATTTTTTCCGATTCAAGAGATTTCGGCGCAGCAGAAAAACGAAAAAATGGGACATCGATTGGTTTTCCACATCAAAGATTCACCTGATCAAATGGTTTACCTTACCGTACATCACCGCGACAAGCTCTATTTGCGGGATTCCGCACGGATGAGAGAATCCGGCGTATTTGTTTTTGAAGGCGAAAACCTGTATGAAGATGGATTGTACTCCGTGATTTCGCAAAAACGGCGGTCGTATCTCAATTTCATCATCGACAAAGATTATCACTTTGAATATTTCTTAGACACGACAAACAACGTGTTCCATTTTTCAGTGAAGGATTCACCCGAAAACAGCGAGATGCTTGCTTTTCAGCAAAAAACGCAAACAGCTCAGCAAGAGATGCAAGAAGTCATCCGAAAACGAAAAGAGTTTGAAAACGCTAAAAATCAAGACAGTGTGAATTTTTATAAGGCAAGACAGCTGACTATCAACGGGGAGATGGAGCAGTTCATCAACGACCTCATCGCCCGGAATCCCGAGTATCTTTTCTCCAAGATGCAGAAAGCGTTCCAGCCTATTGAGATTCCTGATCCACCAGTGAAAGCAGACGGCTCGATCGATTCCAATTTCCAGCATACTTACTACTTAACTCATTACTGGGACAATCTGGATCTTACGGATTCACGGTTTATTTACTTGCCCGTTTTGGAAAATATGTACCAAGATTATGTTAAAAAAGTACTGTTCTATTTACACACGGACAGTGCTATCAAATATGCGGATCTATTGTTATCGAAAACCGAACCGGACACGTTGATGTTCAAATATATACTAAACCGTTTGGCTCCCGATTTCGGAAACAGCAAGGCTTTGGGACACGATGCGGTTTTCGTCCACATAGCCAAAAAATACTATCTGTCAGGGGAGTATCCCGGAGGAAACGAGGAGACTGTCAGCATTTTCCAAAAGCGGGTGAAGCGCTGGGAACCGCTGTTGGTTGGAAAACCTGCACCCGAATTGATTATCCCCGACACAACGGAAGAGCGCTGGATATCTTCTCACTCGCCTAAAGAAAAGTATGTGGTGCTATGGTTTTTCGATCCCGACTGCCATACATGCAAACGGGAATCGGCGAAATTGAAAGTTTTGTACGACTCACTCTCCACCGCCGGCAGCCGCAATTTTGAAGTTTATGCCATTGGCAACGACAGCGATCTGGATCGTTGGAGAAAATATGTGCGTGAAAATAAATTTAATTGGATCAATGTAGGCGGACATACTGCAAACATCAATTATTTAGATGTTTACAATATTATTGAAACTGGAAATCCTACTCTGTTTATCTTGGATGAAAACCGGAATATCATCCTCAATAAGCGGATCAATGTGGACGATATTCCGCAATTTTTAGAACAACACGAGAACATAAAACTACAATTGGGAAAAAAGAGATGATGAAACTACATTTATTACTATCTTTTTTGTTCTTTTTACAATTTTCCCTTTGGGCACAAGAGGATAATAAAAGTTACGAATACAAATTTTATTTCAAAGATTCAAAGGGAGATACGTTGTATTTGTCGTATCAATTCCAATCCTCTCAGTATATCATGGATTCAGCGGCGTATGTTTCTAACGAACCATATCGTTTCGCTAATGCAAGTCGTCTCCCCGATGGCATGTACATTTTGCAGGATAAAAAAGGAACAAGCTATCTCTCGTTCATCATTGATCAAGAATCTGAATTTCAATATTTTTTGGATAGTTCCCACAATCCGTTGAATTTCAGGGTTGAAAATTCTCCTGCCAATGCGGTGATGTTGAGTTATCAACAAAAAATCGTCTCCGCACAACAACGTTTGACCGAATATCAAGGAAAATTGCACTATTTTTCCTCCCTTGCAAACCAAGATAGTGTGTTATGTTACCGGAAAGCGTTATGGAATTTAAATATGGAAATGCAGGGTTATACTTATCAAATGATTGAAAATCATCCTGATATGCTCTTTGCGAAGATGCAGAAAGCGATGTTGACCGTGGAAGTACCGCTAAACAATCAAATCTCCGACCCCGCCGAGTTGGAAGCGTATCAACGTTCCTATTACATCAAACATTATTGGGATAATTTTGATTTTCAAGACGAACGGTTACTTTTTATTCCAATCATCTATGAACGTGCGGATAACTACATTTTGGAATATCTTTTCTATCTCGATAATGACACTATTATTAATCTTGTTGATGATCTGATAGGAAAATGTTCCAAAAATCCTACTTTGTACTACTTTTTCATTGAGCGGCTCACCCATGACTTCAGTTACAATCTACTGCCCGACCATGATTTAGTCTATATGTACCTTATGCGGAAGTATTGCTTGCGAAACGATTTTCAATGGCGTAGCGAGGAAGAACGAGAATCGGCAATGCGGAAAATGAAGGGGATGGAGCCGTTTCTTAAGGGAAAAAAATCACCCGAACTGATCATGGCCGACACTTCGGGCAAAAAGTTTTTCTCCACCTATCACACTCAAAAAGAGTACACAATCCTCTGGTTCATCGATCCCGAGTGCGAATTGTGCGCGCAAGAGTCGGAGAAATTGCGGGAAGTCTACCTCGAAGCGGAACGCAATGGCACCCGCAATTTCGAAGTCTACTCCGTTGGCATCGATGAAAATGTAGACCGTTGGAAACACTACGTGAAGGAAAAGAACTTCCCTTGGATCAACGTCGGCGGAAAGCAAGCCAATATCGACTACATCAAGGCTTTCAACGTCTTAGGCAACCCTTGGATGATGATCATCGACGCCGACCACAACTTCATCCTCAACCGCCGTATTGATGCAAAGGAAGTTCCGGAGTTCTTGCGAAAGATTGAAATGACTCAATCAATGAATCATTGAATCTTTAATGTTTGTGTCCGCAACTTTTCGAGCAACCCGGTTTGTTACCATCGGCACGGCAGCAGGCAGGGAGTTTGGCGCGAGCTTCGGCATTGGCTTTCACGTCATCGGCGTTGTAGCCTAATTTACTAATTCCTTGGCGAATTTCATCTACCGTGGTCTTCGATGGGGTGTAGGTTACTGACATTTTCGCCGTTGCAACATCGTATTTGAAGTCGGTAACACCTTTGAAATAAGGCACATTGGCAGTAAAGGTCTCTTTACATTTTTCACAAACACCGTTGGTTTGAATCACCACGGTTTCGGTTTTCGCATTTTGTGCGAACGCGGTGAATCCTATCACGGCGATCACTAAGGTTAAAACATACTTTTTCATTTTTCTACTTTTTTTAAGGTTTATTGAATTGGTTATTTAAGTGTAAATCTCAAACCGGCATAGCCCATAATGCCATTAATCGGTGCGTAAATGATGGAAGCGTCAAAATATTCGCTATACGGATCATTTGCGCTCAAAATCGGTTTTTTCTGTTTATAATTCAGCAGGTTTTCACCGCCGACATAAACTTCAAGCTGGCGGAACTTCTTCGTTACCTGCGCATTGAGAATGAAATAGTCGGGGGAATAATTCCCCAATCTAAATTCCACGGGATTACTTTCCGTGTTGGGCAACCTCATCGAACTATTGTACTGCAACGTCATGTTGAACTTCCACTTGTCAAATTTAGTGGAATAGTTCAGGTTTAGCACGGCTTTGTGCGGACTCACTAAGGCTTTCGCCAAATAATCGCCGTCGGAATTGGTTTGCCACACCCGATTGTATCGATAGGCCACGATCATCTCGAAACGGGTAAACGGAAATATCGTCAGCTCCGCCTGTACAGAGTGCGAGGTAGATTTCCCGTACAGATTGGAAATATAAACATAGTGCGGATCGCTGTCCACATCGATCACCGTCTGATTCTCGAAATTGGTGTAGTAGTAATCCAATGCAAAATTCGATCTTCCACCCTTCATCATAAACGACTGCACCCAACTAATGCCGGCGTTGTAAGCTATTTCGGGGTTCAGCTTTTCCAGTTCGACAAACTTCCGATTGCTCACCAACAGCGAGGTATTTTCGGCGATAACGTTGGAAGTCCTATAGCCTTTTCCTCCTGACAAGCGTAGAGAGGTATTCATATACGGCTGCCATTTCACATGCAACCGCGGTGTCCAGAAAAGCTCGTCATACAGCGTATTGTAGTCCAGTCGAAAACCGGGCATCACCACCAATTTTTCATCGATAGAATAAGAATATTCAGTAAAAATGCCGGGCACGATCTCCAATCTTGGATTTGGGCGTTTCACCTCTTGGATGGTCATTTCTCCATGCCATAATAAATCACTCAAATGATCCACTTGAAAACTCGCACCAGCCGTAACTTTTGAGCGTTCTTTCTTTCCAAACTTATTAGAATACAAAACATTGGCATATCCACTGACTTGCGTGGCATCATACGTCCGTCGTCCGAAAATGGAACGGTCGTCATGATACGTAAAAGAGAGAATCGTTCCAATACTTTCGTGATATCCTTTCAACAGAAAACCGTTTTTGGTGATCACGTTCACCTTATTGGTCTTGATATTCAAACCCCAAACACTGTCGGAGTTGTTGATTGCCTTGGGAGTATAATTCATCGTTCCCCCTACCCGATCTTCCCAAAGATAGGAGACCATTGTGCGTCCTTCAAACTTGCCGGGTTTGGCGTAATCCCAGCGATTCATGGCATTGATCTGGTAATTCTGCGGCACATCCCGGAAATTGTCATGATTCATGTCCATTTTGGCAAATTGCCCTTCGGTGTGCAACAAAAACATGGTGGAGAGATTTTCCTTCACGCCTATGCGGGAATTGAGATTGAATTCTCCCTTCCCCATGGTGCTACCGAAAAGATTCAAGAATAGTTTCTCGTTGCTGGTTTCCGGTTTTTTATACTCCACGTTGATCTGCCCTGTGATGGCTTCGTAGCCGTTGGTCACCGAAGAAATGCCTTTGGAGATACTGATCGACTCCATCCAGGTTCCGGGCACGAATCCCAGACCGAACTGGTTGGATAACAAGCGAATATAAGGCGTGTTTTCCAGCAAGATTTGGCTGTAAACGCCAGCCAGCCCCAGCATGGAGATTTGTTTTGCCCCGCTGATTGCATCGGAATACTCCACATCCACGGCCACGGTGTTGTCGAAACTTTCCGACAGGTTGCAACACGCTGCCTTTCGCAAGCCGTCCGTGGTGATCACGGTGGTCAAGATCGGCTTCACGGAGACATACGCCCCCGACCGGCGAGCCAAAACCACTACCGCATCCAGCATGGAAGGTGTAGACATAATCACGTCCAATGTCGTTTTATTTTTATCCACAGTGATCGTATCATTCTGATAGGTAGGATATCGCACAATCAACCTATCGGTGTTAGTTACTCGTTCGATGGAAAATTTTCCATCCAGACCGGTCGTCGCTCCGACTCCCGTGCCCATCCATTGAAGCATCGCCCCTGCTAAAGGTTTCTGCTCCTTTTCTTCCGTCAACTCCCAAATCGTCCCCGCCAGATATTGTTGTGGGAAAACCGAAAGAGTCAACAAAAATAATAATACATGTAAAAACAAAAAATTCTTCATTCCGGCTGGTCATATTATTGAAAGTAAATAGTTAATTAGCAAATAGGAGACCTCTTAACAAGTGGTTTTTGTCTACATACAGCACTTGTTATGAGATCTACTTGTACTTACGCATAAACCACCAACTGATGAGTATATTCAAAAAAAGAATCGCAGGGAATCACAGGCCCCGACCGCGATCGTTCATTTTCCTTAACGGTTTTTTGAATAATATTGCTTACGTAAAGATCCCGGTAATCATCTACAAAATAAAGGATGGAATAGAAGATGGCAGGGGTGGGATTGTATTCGTCTTTGTCGTAAGAATCAAAGATTTTGAAAAGATAGTGGACATCGTGGCATTTGTGATGTCCATTTCCGTTTTGATGCCAAGCGTGATCCTGCCCACCGTGGAAAGCGTGGGATTCACAAGCGCAATGCTCCACCATTTCCACGGGATCACAATGGTTGCAACAATGATGAATCGAGATAAAAACACCGGTGGAAAAGACCGAATAAATAGTCAAGACCAGCAGGGTTATTATATGATGCAATCTCTTTTTCATCATTTTGCATTTATCGCTCGCGAAGATAAAGAAAAGTTTAGAAAATTATAGTAGCGCTTTTTCTATTAACTCCTCGGCAATCCTGTCCAAATACTTCGTCTGTTTGTTTATGTAGTTCATGCCCACGTCTTTCAAAAGAGCAATATTGTGGTCTGAGGCATCGTCCATCTCTTCGTTGGGCATGGTTAGTTTGGGGTCGATCCGGTGGTAGTTTCCTTCCAAGTTACGGACTTTGTAGAAGTTTTCCATCTGGGCGTCCACCACTTCGGAAGAGCCGGAGTTGAAAATGTTCAGCAACGGGATTGCCCAACTCATGATTCCCCAGTTTCTGGCCTTTTCGAAATCATAGCCTTTGACGGGTTTACCAGTACCCAGCGAGAGTATATAAATATCTTCTATATTCGGTCTCTTCTTCTCTTCGAAATCGGTTTTTTGCGCTTCCACCAATGCACAGGCCGCAGGATTATTAGCAAACATTCCCCCATCGATCAGGTAACTGTTTTTTCCGCCCATAGAGGTGATCTTTGCCACTTCGAAAAAGGTCGGAGCGGCTGAAGTGGCACGGGCGACATCCCGTAAATAGTAATCGCGATGCGGATAGTTTTGCGCCTCGGGACGGGTGAAAAACACCGACCGTCGTTCGGTAATGTCGTATGCGGTTACCAAACAGTGCTTTCTCGCTTCCGACAGTTTCACTGCGCCGAACCGGTCAGCCAACAAACCCTCCAATCCTTCGGTGGTGTAAAGGTCGTCAAACAAGATCCTTGCCCGGGTTAGCGCACCCATCGGCACTTTAGGTTTAAAAATATCTTTACCGGATTGCTCATATAGAGCCAAGGCTTCGTGGGCGAAATAACGTCCTGTTTTTTCTGTATCTCCTTGCATCGGAGGAAGTAAATAAAAGCACGTGAGGAGCCCCCCGGTACTTGTGCCGGCGATCATCTCAAAATAATCTGCCAACACGGCGTTTGGATTGCCGCTGAAATATTGCAATCTTTCTTCCAAATATGCCAATATGGTGGCAGGAATGATTCCTCGGATACCACCACCGTCGATGGATAAAATTCGGATTTTACCCATGTTATTCCACTATTTTCGCCACACGTGTTTGAATCACCTCTTGGGTGTCCGGATCGAGCAAGATGGCCACGGCGGAACAGTTCGCCGCATTCCAATCCCTGCCTTCAAAAGAGATAGAATAGGCGCGGGTGTAAGCGGAATCCTTCTCCATTAAACCGGTTTCAGGAAAGGGATCTCCATATGTCCCGTTCAATGAACCTCGCAAAACATGCTTGTGTTCGTACTCCTCAATATGCGTACTGCCATTCAACTGCGGCTTAATAATACCGTCTTCTATCAGATAAACAGCTAATTGCAACGGGTTACCATATTCCGACAACATCGTGGCTTTGATGTTCACCGTAAGCTTGTTGGCGTTATATTCATTGATTAACTGGATTGCCGCATAACTTCGGGAAATATCCATACTGTTCACCGTAGAAATCCATTCCGACACGGCGATGTCTTTTGCCGTGCGGTTGAAAAACGCACGCGGGATGGCATTCAAACCGAAGTCAGAAAAAAGTGTGTTTCCGTTTTCCGTGGTAAAATCATATGGATAATCATCGTTGGTGCGCGCCAATGAACCGGCATGGATGCCCACAATAACTAATGTGTCACCGAAAAGTTGGTGCAACTCTTCCAATTTTTCATGTCCGTTGGGACAATTTGCACAACGGTGCCCGGTATATTCTTCCACCAAAATGCGCCGGTAAAGGTCCTCCGGCTGCAATTCAGGAAATTCAACAGTAGAAATCCCCCATTGGGGATCTGTAATATAAGGGCCTTCCATCTTATCGCAGCCTATTAGGGTCATCAATATAACGGCGGCCAAAATCATTATTCCTTTTTTCATTGTCATGGATTATTATATGGTTAAAAAGTAGTAGTTACAGACAAGCCCACACCATACGAAGCGGGCACGGCACGACACACTCCGCCAATGCACAAAATCCCTTCGCGAGTTTTTCCGAAATTGGCGGCAATGCGGGTTGTTCCTGTCACAAAAGCGGCAGAAATATTATAATAATGCAAACGGTTTCCCGTGTCTGCGTTCCCATAATTCCATTGATCGCCAATGGAGAAGATCCAATGCGGATTGAAGGAGTATTCCAACATGGCGTACATCCAATCGCCATAATCTTGCTTAGAAGAGAGGTGTTGCGCCTCTAAGCGCAAAGCATGTTTACCATTAATTTTACACGTCACATCCAAGGCAACGTTATGTCCATAAAACATTCCTTCGTGGCCTTGCAATAGTTCCAAATTATAGCTTATATAATTGTATGCCAATATCATCTTCCATTTTTTACCCAACCGTCGACTGATTTCGATACCAATGTCTTGGTACAACAGCTCGGGGCCAAAACCGAAAAACGAGGAAGAGTAACCCTCGGTGCCGGTCATCGTGCCATTCTCAATAGCTTCTGCCGCTGTATCTTGTTTAATATTATGGAAACGTGAGTAATTCAGCGTGAGATCTGTTCCATATGGCCCGCCCAGTTTACTCTTTTTGGGAATTTGGTAATTGAATTGCAATTGCGCTCCAATCTGCCCGTTCGGTTGGCTCGCATACGAGTAGTTCCCAAGTAGTTGGTAAGAGTATTGCCGATTGATGGCGGGAATATAGTTGACCTGCAACAACGAATTCTCACTTTCGCCGCGCTGCGAACGGTAATCCATATTATCAGCGCGAATGAACGAGGTTGAAATGCCCATCCCCTTGCGCGAGTAAGTCGCTGAAAGGAAAAGTGCCTTCCCGTCTTTGTAAATATAATCATTGCCAATATTCGGATCATTAATTTTGCGGGCATACTCGCCTTCCAGCCGAAAACCTTTGTAGCCAAATTGCAAACGCGAAGCCCAGGAAGCTACATTTTGCGGAATCTTGTCCGCCGGGATAATCATGGTTTTATTATCCTCATCAGCAGGATAAATCGTGAAATAGTAGTCTCCGGAGGATTTTTCATACTTGCTCACTAAACTTCCACCCAGCGTCACGGTGAAATTCTTTTCGCCAATCACTGGAAAAATCTCCGCCAATCCAAACTCGACATCCGCTCCTCTCACATAATCGTTCCTACTACTGTAGTCGAAGTCGAAATTTTTCCGTTCCACGCCCCAAACCCCCTTAATATATATTCCTTTGTAAGGCGTGATCCGTACTCGCGCGCCCAACAAACTGTTATCCACGCCCAACTGTCGGTCTTCGTAAGCTCTGAAAATCAAACCATTGCCAAACTGTTCATAGAACGTTCCGGCGGTCACTTGTATAAAATCGGTTTTATAATCCACATAATAATGGGTGAAACCTTGACCTTGGTAGTTGATTTTCTCCATGTCGATCAACGGATATTGATAATATTCGTAACGCAATCCCGCACTGAAATTCCCCAATGTGTAATTAACATTCAAGTGGGCGTTGCCTCGCACTTTGGAATCCACTTCTTCCGCTCCGATCAGAGAATCTGGGATATAATACATGCCGTTGAAACCAAAATCGCCGCTCACCCGACTTCCCGAAAAGATGTTTTGCGCCTGCGTGTAAAAAGCGGTCAACATGAACAAAGAAAAAAACAGACAGGCTAATGTATGTTTTTTCGTTACAAGGGTCAATTTTCTCATTTTCCTTCTGCTGCTATTTTTTTAACAATCTCAAACACTTCTTCTTCGGAACCGGGAGCATAAGAGGTGTGTTGCCAAACGATCTCTCCTTTTCCATTGAGGATGCATAAAAAAGGGATGTCGGCCACTCCCATCGCACGTTTAAAATCCCAATTTTGGTCGAGCAGCACTTCATACTCCCAAGCCCGTCCGTTCACGAAGGGCGCCACGCGTGCGGCTGTTTTTGCATCGTCCACCGAAATAGCGTAGAGTTTCACGCCGGTTTCTTCCACCCAGTCCTCATATACGTCGGCAATCGCCATCAGCTCGGCAATACACGGTTTGCACCACGTTGCCCAGAGACTGATAATGACCGGTTTCCCGTCATTTTGAATATCGGTGGTGTTAAACACTTTTCCGTCAAGGGTTTTGATCTCAACGGCGGGTAATTTTTTACCTTTCTTATCCTCACCTTCCGTCTGCGATAAAAGTGAAACCGAAAGCATCAGGATGATGGAGAGCAGTATGGTATTCTTCATAATAATATAGTTTTAATTGATTAGCGGGAGCAAAAATACACATTTCTCATTTCACATTTCTCACTTCTCGTTTTTTTTGTATTTTTGCAGCCGCTTAGCCGGAAGGCAGCCGGTCCCTTAGCTCAGCTGGTCAGAGCATCTGACTCATAATCAGAGGGTCCTTGGTTCGAGCCCAAGAGGGACCACGCAAATTTTTAATAAACTAAAAGACAGCACTTTACAGAGATAATTTGCTGTCTTTTGTTTTTAAGCAGGGACAAACCTAAAATTCCAATCACATGAGGATAAACAAAAAACATATCACAAACTCCATTTTCCATTTACTTGACGAGAAAACATACAAGCTGTGCTCTTCGTTAATTTGTTTTGCCATTTTATTTTTATCCCTACAGCCATTGGACGAGGATTTCCATAAAGCTGTATCAGCCGCATCCTGGGCGGAACAGCGAATGAAGGAAATGAGTTTGGATGAAAAGATTGCGCAATTGATTATGATTCGGGCTAATTCAAATCTTAGTTCGTCGGCTCAAAATATGGCGGTGTCTGAAATGAGCATGTTTCAATATGGCGGTGTTTGTTTTTATCAAGGAAATGCACGAAGTCAAGCTCTGCTAACTAATCGTTTCCAAGAGGTCAGTAAAATTCCAGTGCTGATTGGGATGGATGCGGAATGGGGCGTATCCATGCGCTTGGATAACAGCATCATGTTCCCCAGACAATTGGCTTTGGGTGCGATGGACAGTTCCGGAAATAGACTGCTTTATGAGATGGGAAAAGAAATTGCTTTACAGTGTGCCGCTTTGGGAGTTCACATTAATTTCGCTCCATCGGTTGATATTAATAGCAATTCAAAAAATCCAGCCATAAACAGCAGGTCATTTGGTGAAATACCCGAACTGGTTACAGAAAAGAGTTATTTTTTGATAAAAGGAATGCAAGATCACTGGTTAAGCGCCTGCATAAAGCATTTTCCAGGACATGGGGATGCGGATCAAGATTCTCATTATTATCTGCCTGTTATTTCCAAAAAACGACATGAGTTGGAAGATACGGAACTCTATCCATTCAAGAAATTAATTGCGAGTGGAGTAGATATGATCATGCCGGGGCATCTGAATATTCCGGCATTAGATGGAAAGGAAAAATCTATTGCTTCTCTTTCCTACGATATTATCACCAAATTATTGAAACAGGAAATGGGATATGATGGTATGGTAATCACCGATGGTTTGGAAATGCCTGTGTTGAAAAGAAGCACATCCGGTGGAGTGCCGGTGGAGGTATTGGCATTGTTAGCGGGAAATGATATTTTGCTTGTGCCGGAAAACGCAAGGAAGGCCATCGCAAATGTGAAAAAAGCCATTGAAGAAAAAACTATTTCAGAGAAACTTATTGATGAACGATGTCTTCGGGTTCTTATATTTAAAGAGAAGAAAGGACTTGTTGAAAAAACAATGGTTCCATTAGAAGGAATAGAAGAGAAAATAAACAGTGAAAATGCAAAAGAGTTGGTGGAAGAGATGACGGCAAAGAGCATTACATTATTAAAGAATAAAGAAAACATACTTCCCATAACCAAGCAACGCAAGGAAGATGTTGTTTTCTTAGCGATCGGGAATGCGCAGGATTCCGTATTGTTTTCAACGCTATGCAAAGAATATGGCGTGGATTATGTTCAGGCTTCCCGTGTTGTGACAGAAGAGAGAGCGAGACAGCTATCTCGACATTTAAGTTCTTATTCATTGGTGATCATAGGTTTGTTAGGCACGAATCAATCGCCCAAACATAATTACGGATTACATGGTGAGACGGTGAATTTCATAGGGCAAATAGTTAGAGAAAAACAGAGTGTTCTTTCTATTTTCGGGAACCCGTACATAGTAGACCGCCTGTCTGACTTGGAGCATGCGGAGGCTCTGATTGTGGCCTATCAACCCACGCAACCTGCTGTGAGGAGTGTGTTTAAGTCTATCTTTGGTGAAAGTTGTTTTGAGGGAAAATTGCCGGTGACAACCCTAAAATATGAAGCGCTTTCGGGAATAGCGTCAAATTAGGCGGCATGAAGCAATTCTTCCTGACATAATTATTTGCGATTTATATTCGTGTGCTTTTTGGGATTTGAAAATAACTTTTGACGCACCTTGTTTTTAAGATTTCACTCATAAAAACAGATTGATGTCTTTAAATTTCATTTTGCATATCATTAAATTTCCTTAGGTAATTAGGAAAAGTGAAAATAAAAATTTTTTTTTAGCACAACGTGTTGTTTTATTTGGAATTTATTTTAAATTTGCGGGGTCAAGAGGACGAATATAGACGATAGATTTTCAAGATATTCTATTCATATTATTCATTTTAACACCGCAACATTATGATTCAGCGAATAAGAAACAGCAGGATTACTAAAATCGTATCCTTATTCATGGCGATCAATTTCGTCTTGGAATTTTTATCTCCCTTGCAGGGTTTTGCTCTAACCGGCGGCCCCACGCAGCCTGAAATGGCGGGTTTCACGCCCATTGACAGCGACAACATGGTTGATCTGTTTAGCGGTGATTTCCATTATACGATTCCCTTGATGACGGTTCCGGGTCCCAATGGCGCATATCCTGTCCATTTGAATTACAATTCGGGTCCCGGCATGGAACAGGAAGCCTCGTGGGTGGGCTTGGGATGGAATCTGAATCCCGGCGCCATTAACAGGGAAGTGCGCGGCATTCCCGATGATTTCAAAGAGGATAAGATCACAAAATTGCACACGCAGCGAGATAATAACACTTTTGTTTTCACGCACGGTGGAGCGGGAGAAATATCGGGGATCGATCCGGACATTGGTTTTAGCATATCCAGGTCTTTCATCTATAACACCTATGCGGGAATATCCCTGCATCAACGTTACGGAATATCAGGTGGATACACGCGCAAATCAACCATAGAAAAAGGAACGGAAAAGCCGGCTGACACCTTGACGCAAAAGGTTGCCGTGAGCCTGAATTTGGATTTAAGTTCGGATAACGGCATGTCTCCTTCTTTTGGCATATCCGGGAAAAGGAACAATCTGGTTTACGGTGCGACTTTCGGATTCAATAGTAAAAGCGGGAGTTACCATTTCAACACGCACACCGCTTTGGCATACAGCCCGTCGGCCGGCATCTCCTATTCCAACGCTTCCTATCTGCCTGCTTTTCCTGTCAGTTTTCACACGCAGTCGTATGGTTTGGGTTTTAAAATTGGCGGAGAAATCGCATTTTTAGAAGGAGTATATAACATCTCTGCTTCCGTTTCCGTCCAAAGCGCTCCTTTTGTCCCCGAATCCAAAGGTTCATACGGATTGTTATACATGGAAAATGCCACGGAAGAGCATCTTCAGGATATGAACAGGGAAAAGGAAATGGGGGTAAGTCAAAATTCTTTAAATCTCCCGTTGCCGGTGATGACCCATGACATCTATGCGGTTACCGGGGAATTGATGCAAGGCAGTTTCAGGGCTTACCGCTCCGACGTGGGATATTTCACCGACACCAAGGCGACGACCTCCACCTCCATTGTGGATATTAACTTAGAAGCCGCCACCGCCGGCGGATTTCAATTTGGCGGAGGCGGAAACGCGGGAGCGACGAACAGCTATACGGGCGGATGGGATAGCGGCACCTATCCTGATGAGATTGGATTTAAAGACAAAAGGCAATATGCCGCCACCCCACCAGCACGCCAGTCCATAGATCCGGTTTTATACGAGCCTTTTTACTTTAAAATGTCTGGAGAACAAACGGCCAACGAAAAAGAGCACATTGATTATTTGAACAAGGAGAAACCGGTCTCTTTCCCCCTCTTTTTCAAATCCATTTTTCTCAGTTTCAAGAGTTCCAAAGATTACCATGCAAAAAATCCGCTGAAAGGGAATCCGGTCAGAAGCAACCGGGAAAAAAGGACATCCAACATAGAATATAAGTTTGGGGGCGACACCCGCGCCGGAAGAAAGGGACACCACATTTCGGAATTTACCATTTCCAATGCCGATGGCACACGTTTTCAATATGGCAAAACCCTCTATAATCAAATGGAACGGGAAGTCACTTTTTCATTGGAAATGCCCTACTCGCTGGGATTGCACTCCACCGTCCACACGGGTTACCAGGCAGGGTGGGCGTCGCCTGAAACACGAAACAGAGACCGGGTGGGGAAAGAGAAATTATACACTTCCACCGAGGTGCCCCCATACGCTTATTCCTATTTATTGACTTCCATCACCGGATATGATTATGTTGATTTGGACGGCGTCGCGGGGCCCTCGGCAGGAGACGCGGGACATTGGGTGAAATTTAGCTATCAAGAACCTTACGCGGATTATTACAGATGGCGTTTCCCGTACGAGGGCGCAAATTTTATTGCGGGTGAAGTTTCCAACAAGCAGGATGACAAAGGGAGTTACACTTACGGCACAAAAGAAATCGCCTACTTGGACGTCATTGAAACACAAACGCATTATGCCCAATTTTACACGTCTCCGAGGCGGGACGCATTGGAAGTGGGGCCTTCGGACGACCACATTTATAAAGGGGGCAAGCATTCTTCCTCAAAATCATTGCATAAATTGGACAGCATCCGATTGTATAGCAAGAAGGACCCTGGCCACCCTTTACAAACTGTGATTTTTGAATATGACTCCCTGTTATGCAAAAACATCCCCAATCACAGGAATTACGGGCAAGGGAAGCTTACTTTATCCAAAGTCTATATCACATACGGCGACAGCCATAAAGGGATGGACAATCCTTATGTTTTCAAATATGGAACCAATCCCTCTTATAATGCCACCATGATGGACCGGTGGGGTAATTACAAGGGGAATGCGAACTATTTTGACCACTATGTTTCACAAGATGGCAATTCCATAGCGGACGCATGGTCGTTGAGACGGATCATTCTTCCCTCCGGCGGGAGCATTGAAGTCGACTACGAGAATGACGATTACGCCTACGTCCAGGATAAACAGGCCATGTATATGGAAAAAATCACAAAACTGCAATTTGAACAAGAAGGATACAAGTACTATGTGAGCTTTAAAACAGATCCCGCCGCGGATCCCAAGGATTATGTGAAAGGGTTTAAAAACAATCTGATGTATTTTAAAATAGCTGTCAGATCCAACGTCGGCAGGACAAGTTATCCCGATTACATATCCGGTTACGTCAGGATAAATCCCGATAATGTAATTTCATCGGCGGACAAACGGCAAGCCAAAGTCGAGGTTCTTCCCTTTTCAATTTACTCCAAAAGACATCCGTTCGTTGTCGTTTGTTACCAATACCTGAAAGAAAAACGGCCGGATCTACTCTTTGGGCTTAACGATATTGACGATAACACCAGTGATGTCAAATCTTTCTTCAAAGCTTTGATCAGCGGCGGGAAAACGGCGATGGCCAGCGCCATGTTCGGAGATGAATCGTTCTATCAATATTGCAGCCGGCACAACTATTTTCCCTATTGGGAAACACAAAACCAGCATACCACCTCGTATGTGCGGTTGAATAAAGTCGATAAAATAAAGCGTGGAGGCGGGTATCGCGTGAAAGAAATAAGAGTAAACGATCATTGGACCAAGGGAGAGCCCGGCACATATACGCGTGCGTATTATTACAGGATTATGGAGAATGGGAAATTGATCAGTTCGGGGGTGGCGGAGAATGAGCCTGCCGTATGCGGGGAAGAGAACTGCATGCGCTACGCCATTTACAACGAAGTTAAAGGTCTTTTTTACAAGCAAGACGACACCTACAGCGAATTGCCATACGGCGAAAGTTATTTTCCCGGGGCCAGGGTTGGTTACAGTCAAGTCATCACACGGACTCGCGTGCCTGACGATGTGACACTGGCGGCTCCCGGCATCCAGGTTTCCCGGTTTCACACGGCGAAAGATTTTCCCGTGAAAGTGGATCAAACCAATTTGGAAACCCAAACGGATCGTCCCAACCTGCTTTCCATTTTAGGTTCCGGATTCAAGCAAGCCAAAACATCAGGCTATTCCCAGGGGTATTCCATACAGCTCAACGACATGCACGGCAAACAAAAAAGTGTCGCCACCTATCCTTTCCAGGAGTTGCTTCCCGGCAACGAAGCCGCCCAATTAGCCGTTTTAGCCGAGGCTTCGGGGTACGTGTCCAAAGTGGAATACAAATACAAGACAAAGATCAGCGGACGCGCGTCGGAGTTGGACAACGAGGTGGATGTGTTGCTGGGGGATAACGTCAACCGGAAAATGAAATTGGGGGAAACGTATGATTTCGTTGTGGATTTGCGTCAAAACAGATCTTCGGGCTCTTATTTCGGATTGCAGGCAAACGCCATCGCACCGGTTTACTACCCTCCGGTACCGATTCCTGTCGTCATGCCTTCTTTTGACGCCCATGAAGAGATTGTGCGCTC
>JAITVP010000186.1 GCA_031285725.1 Bacteroidales bacterium | reverse complement strand
CACATTTTAGTTTTTTGTTGCCCTGATAGGAGTCGAACCCATACATACAGAACCAGAATCTGCTGTGCTACCATTACACCACAAGGCAATTTTCAAGTTACAAAAATACACTTTAAATTAACAACTCAATGATTCAATAACTCAAATCATTGAACTTATCTTAACACCGAAACCACGCCTTGACGAATTTGCGGTATACCGTTGATTACGTAAGAGAATGTGTAGTAGTACATTCCATTGTCTAAGTGGTCAGCGTTCCAGTTGTTTTCATAGTGTTTGGTGTGGAAGACCACGCTCTTGTTCACATTACGGATGATCAGTTCGGCTTTGGCGCAGTGTTCGATGCCGCCGATGATGAAATACTCGTTGATACCGTCGCCGTTCGGAGTGAAGACGTTCGGGATCTCAATTGCGACGGTTGGGGTGTGGTCAATAGCATCGTCTGTAAATTGTTCTATAACAGGGTCTTTTTTAGATTGTGCGACTGTTTGTGCCGGAGTGGACACCGGTTCTTTTTTGGGAGTAACAGCTTGAGGAGTGGTAACGTTTCCGGTAGTCGTCACAGGTGTTGTAATTGTAACCGAGTGATTGGATATTGGTTGCGAAACGATCGGGGCTGACACTACGGTTGACGGTATGCTGGTCGGTGATATTATGGAAGGAGCATCATGGGACACAACCGGAGTTGTGGTTCTTGTTGCGGCTGGTTCGGTGGCTTTTTCTTGAACTGCGATTTCCAACGTGTCTTCACTGATCTCTTCCTTCAGCGTGTCTTCTTGCACCACCACAATCGGGAGTGTTTCCATAGCGGGTTGCGGGGTGGCATCCGGTTGAACAGCGTTGATAATGGCCAGCACGGCGATGGTGGTCGCCGTCACGGAAGTGGTGACGATAGCGGCGGTTTTGGCCCAAAAGGCGCCACTTTTTTGCAAAAAAATCTCCTTTATGGAGGAGCTGGCTTGTTGTGAGACCGAAGTGTCGGGTTGAGATTGCGTGGAAGACTGCATTGCGGAAAGCTGCTGGCTGATTGCATCCCAGCATCTTGCCGAAGGTTGCACTTCGTGGTTTCCCAATAATTCAGTGATCTCTTTTTTCATTTTTTTCTACTTTTCCTGATTTGAAATCAGTCTCTCTTCAAGCCATTTTTTAGCTTTGGAAAAACGGGTGCGTGCTGTAACATTTTGGATATCGAGTTGTTGAGCGATTTCATCGTATTTCATTCCTTCGAAAGCCTTCAGATTGAGTACGATACGAAATTTTTCAGGCATTTCTTGTATAAGTTGTAATAGTTCGTCTTTAGATTGTTTTTCATTAATGTAGATGGTTGTGTCTTCAGGATCAAAATACGCATGTTCATCGATCGAGTAGTGGTTGTAGTGCTTGGCGTGTCGGCGATAATAAGAGATCGCCGTGTTCGTCATCACCCGTTTCATCCAAAAAGCCAAAGAACAATCGCCTCTAAAAGATTCCAAGCTTTTGAAGATATTCATAAACCCTTCTATCATAATATCTTCTGCTTCATCCTTAATATTTGCGAAGCGCATACAATGTCCCAACATCGCAGGAGAATACTTCTCATACAACAACTTTTGGCTGTTTCTGTCATTCTCCAAACAACCCTCAATCAATTTTCGATCATCGTATTGAGCATTCACGCCCTAATGTCGCTTAAAAATCGGGAATGTTCCCGAAAAAGAGAAAAAAAGAAAAATATTTATCTCATGGATTTCACAATAGCCTCAACTTCACGAAGATAATCTCGCTTTGGCTCTTCAGGAGCATACACGAAACCATCCACGGAAATGTTGGCGCCGGTGTTGGCGTCCGTGAAGGTGAAGTTATAGAACGATCCACCCATGTGGTCGTTGACGGATTCCCACAAGCCGCGCATCTGGATACCGTTTCGTCCCGCAAGAGTGTAATCGGCAACAAGTGGATAGCCGTCTCTGCGAGCGATGACCGGATAAGCGCCCGCAACGGCACCAAGGATGTATTTTTGTGCCATCTCGTCCCGCACGTTCATGACGTTTTCTGGAGAAAGATAATGCTCAGTTGTTTTGTAAATGAAAATAAAACGGTCGTTTCGAGAGGTACGGTTTCCTATCCACAGGGCATCCTCCTCCTGCCGGAGGATCGTGTAATGACCGGGCATGGTGAGCGTGATTCCAAATTTCTCCCGAATCATCTTCTCAATCTCCACTGCTGTGTTTTTGGTGTGTGCGGTTTGCAAACGTTTCAAATCGTTATCATACAAAAGATCGATGATTTTATTCTCGTTTTGAACAAAGAGACTCACCAAAGAATCGGTGTTATTTCCTCTAAAATGGATGTACACTTGCGGAGATGCGAACACATTGCTTCCGAAATCCAACGTGTTGCCCGAATAGTCGGGATTGATGTCAAACCGGACGATATTGCGGTGTCGTTGAAAATGCGCCGTGAAGTCGCTGTTTTGAAAATGCAACAAGTCGAACATTGGTTCTACTTGATTCAGACCTAATTGCGGTTGAGTCAATGCGCTATCGATTTTTGCGCGTTGCGAATCCGTCCAATATTTGTTGTCCATGATCACGATAGCCTCGGCGGCCTTCCCGTTACTGAAATTGTCAACCTTAACGGTGATTCCTTTCTTATTTCCGCAACTGGAAAAAAACACCGCAGCCAAACAAAGAAGCGAAATGTAGCTCTTAATTTTCATAATTACCCAATTTTAAATTAATATTGATAGAACAATTATTTTAGGAAAATGTTGCGAGCAGAGGGAAAACAGAGAACAAAGAAAAATGAAACATCCGGCCTACCCGCACTTGGAGTACCCACATTTGGAACAGGTGAGACAACCCTCCTTAAATTCCATTGTGTTCTCTTCATTGCATTTCGGGCAGATGGCACCTTTCTGTTTCACGCCGTCTTGCATACACTTTTTGAGGGCGCGGATCACGCCGTTTTTCCACGAGTTAATACTCTCTTCTCGAAAGTTGAGCCCGGAGATGATGTTGATCACATTTTCCAACGGGATATCGTGACGCAGAAGGGCGGAAATCATCTTGGCGTAATTCCAGAATTCAGGGTTGAAACAGCGGGAAAGTCCACGGAGCAGGATTTCGTAGCCGTCTTTGTCGAAATATTGGAAATCGTAGCACTTGGTGCCGTCGGGCAGTTTCACTTTGATGATATTACCGCGCTCCACCCATTTCGGGACTGGGAAACGGTCTTCCTCGGTTTTACCAGTGAAAATCTCGTATGGACGATCGTCTTTCATGCCGATGAAAGCGATCCAATCCTCGGTATTGTTTTTGAAACGGATAATCTCTGCCATCAACTCTTTTGGACGTTTGTGTTTTTTTTGTTCGTCCTGTTTCTCAGAAGGTGTAGGCGTGATGGAATTCAAAACACCATCGCGGGAACCCTCGCGATATACCGTCATCCCCTTGCAATTGGACTCCCAAGCTTTGATGTAAAGTTCACCGACAGTCTCTTTTGTTGTGTTTGCCGGCAAGTTGATTGTTACCGAGATGGAATGGTCCACCCATTGTTGGATAGAACCTTGTAATTCTACTTTTTTGATATAGTCTGTGTCGGCGGCCGTGGATTTGTAATACGGTGATTTTTCCACCATAGCCAAAACTTCGGTATCGCTCATTTCGTTCAACACGTTTTGGGTATAGCCGTTTTTTTCCGCCCAAACCAAGAATTTGGGATGGAAAACCATGTATTCTTCAAAATAGTCACCGGTCACATCGCGAAACGTTTTGCGGTTGGTTTGTGCGCTGAGGTCGTTGGGATTCACTTTACGTTTCCGTTTGTACACCACGTTGAAGGCCGGTTCAATACCGGAGGTTGTTTGTGTACAAATACTTACACTTCCTGTTGGGGCGATGGTCAGCATGGCGATATTTCGCCTGCCGTAGCGAACCATGTCATTGTATAGTTTTTCGTCTGCGTTTTTCAATCTGCCGATGAATGGGTTACGGCACTCTTTGCTGCTGCTGTAGATCGGGAATGCGCCACGTTCTTTGGCCATCGTTACTGAAGAACGATAGGCGGAAATCGCCAGCTGTTTGTGAACTTCCGTGGAGAACGCATTGCCATGGTCGGAACCGTATTGGATGTTGAGTGCGGCCAGCATATCGCCTTCTGCGGTGATGCCTAACCCGGTACGTCTTCCCTGCAACGTTTTGTTTCTGATCTTGTTCCACAGTTCCCACTCCACGCGTTTTACATCTTCTGTTTCCGGATCAGTCGCCACTTTTTCTAAAATGCCATCCACTTTCTCAATCTCCAGATCAATGAGGTCGTCCATCAGGCGTTGTGCGTATTGCACATGCTCTTTGAAAAGCGGCATATTGAAAAAGGCATTTTCGGTGAACGGATTTTCCACGTAGCTGTATAGATTGAGAGCCAACAGGCGGCAGCTGTCATAAGGGCAAAGCGGAATTTCCCCGCACGGGTTGGTTGACAGCGTGCGGAACCCATCTTCTGCATAGCAATCAGGGATCGCCTCGTTGCTGATTGTATCCCAAAAAAGCACGCCGGGTTCGGCGGATTTCCAAGCGTTGAAGATGATCTTGTTCCAAAGGTGCGCCGCATTGACCTCTTGTTTAAAAAGCGGCTGGTCGGAATTGATTGGATATTGTTGTACGTAAGGTTTTCCTGATTTCACGCAGTTCATGAACTCGTTGTCGATCCGTACGGATACATTGGCTCCGGTGATCTTACCTTCGGCCATTTTTGCATCGATAAATTTCTCGGAATCAGGATGTTTTATGGAAATGGAGAGCATGAGGGCGCCGCGTCGTCCATCCTGAGCCACTTCGCGGGTGGAGTTGGAGTAGCGTTCCATGAATGGAACCACGCCGGTAGATGTGAGAGCGCAGTTCTTGACATGGCTCCCCGATGGACGGATGTGGGAAAGGTCGTGGCCGACACCGCCTCGCCGTTTCATCAATTGGACTTGTTCCTCGTCCATCTTCATGATTCCGCCGTAAGAGTCTGAATTTCCGTTATTTCCTATAACAAAACAATTTGATAGCGATGAGATTTGGTAGTTGTTGCCAATGCCGGCCATTGGGCTGCCTTGTGGGATAATGTATTTGAAATCCCGAAGCAAGTTGTAGATTTCCTGCTCGCTTAGCGGGTTAGCATATTTTTTCTCGATGCGGGCGAACTCGCGCGCCAATCGGCGGTGCATCTCGGCGGGAGTGCGTTCCAACAACTCCCCCCGATCGTTTTTTAACGCATACTTGTCAATCCAAACGCCGGCCGCCAGCTCGTCGCCGTTAAAATAGGCGACCGCATCTTGGAAAATTTCGTTTTTCGTGAATGTCAATGGTTCTCTCCTCTCTTCTTTTTTTTCTTCTTTCCGAATCATTAATTCCTCCATGTTTTCTTCTTCTATTTCAAACCCAGGTTCGATACCACTGACCATCATTTCCAACGCCGTTGCGCGGGCTGCCAACAGGGATGATTCGGCAATCGCTTGAGCAATCACCGGTTCTTCGATTTTTGATTGCTCGGATTCGTCAAATAAGGACAATAAATTCTTCATACGCTAATATCAAATAGTAAACATTGTTTCGATCCCAAAAGACAGGATTATCGCCTTGTCATGCTTTATTCCGGAGTTGAATAGTTCTGTAAAATACTGTGATTTAATATTTTCGCTTTAAGCAATACCAACCCGTTAGTAAGCCGCTAAAATAGGTTTTAAGAATCGGATTACCATATTCATTCCCCTTTTTGTTATCAACAAAATGACGTTGATAATTTTTCAGTTTGACTATTAGTGAATTACAGTTTTTAACTAAAAAGTTTAATTTTTTCCTTGAACAATGGTCTCAGAATCTATTTTTTTGATCAAACCTTGTAGCACTGTTCCGGGGCCAAATTCCACAAATTCCGTGGCACCGTCCTTGATCATATTTTGCACACTCTTGCTCCACAAAACGGGAGCGGTCAGCTGTTCGATCAAGTTTTTTTTGATCGTCTCGGGATCGGTAGACGGAAGCGCTGTTGCATTTTGATAGATTGGACAGATGGGCGTGTTCACGGTTGTGTTGCGGATTGCCTCCGCCAACTCTTCTTGTGCCGGCATCATTAACGGCGAATGGAATGCACCGCCCACTTTCAACGGCATCGCACGTTTGACTCCGGCAGCTTTCAATGCCTCGATGGCCAAGTCGATCCCTTTGAAACTGCCCGAGATTACTAATTGTCCCGGACAGTTATAGTTGGCCGGCACGACCACCTCATCAATGGAATTACAAATCTCCGCCACTTTCTCGTCATCCGCACCGATCACCACCGCCATGGTGGAAGGGTGTAGCTCACATGCTTTTTGCATCGCCATTGCCCGTTTGGATACCAAAATTAGCCCGTCGTCGAAACTTAATCCCTCATTGGCCACCAGGGCTGAAAATTCGCCCAGGGAGTGCCCCGCCACCATATCGGGTGTCATTTCTTCTTTCAATAATTTGCAAGCGATGACCGAGTGCAGGAAAATCGCCGGTTGGGTCACTTTCGTCTCTTTCAGGTCGTCTTCCGCACCATTAAACATGATGTCGGTAATTGAAAACCCCAGTAATTCGTTTGCGCGTTCGAAAAGTTTTTTAGCCAATGGATATTGTTCATATAAATGTTGGGCCATGCCTGGGTGTTGGGCACCTTGTCCCGGAAATACAAAAGCTCTCATTTTTTCTCTTTTTTGTTTGTGAAAATTGGATCGCGAAAATACGGAAAAGAGAGGTGGGAAATGAGGTCGTTTTTAATCATAATGATACCATTTGTAATTCACGAAGTAACTAATTTGTCAACCGAAAAAAACCGTATATTTGCATTCCTTTTGAAAAAACAGATTTAATATGAAAAAATTTGCAGTTATACTTTGTGGTTGCGGCCATTTGGATGGTTCTGAAATCCATGAGGCAACCATGACTTTGTTGGCGATAGATAAACAAGACTGTACGTACACTTGTTTTGTACCCGATCTTGATCAGGTACAAGTGATGAATCACTATATTTGCGAAGTGATGGATGAGAAACGGAATATGCTAGTGGAAGCGGCACGGATTGCCCGCGGTGATGTCCATCCGATTTCGGAATACAATCCTGCGGCTTTCGATGCGTTGATGCTGCCCGGCGGTTTTGGCGTGGCGAAAAATCTCTTCACCTACGCTTTCGATGGACGGGATGCGAAAGTAAATCCCGATGTGGAAAGAGCGATCAAGGATACATACGCTCTGAAAAAGCCGATCGGGGCGCTTTGTATCGCACCGGTACTGGTGGCGAAGGTGCTGGGAAACATCACCATCACGGTTGGCTCCGATCCCGCCACCATTGCGGACGTGGAGGCAATGGGCGCGACCCACATCATCACTCAGCAAACGGAAGTCATTGCCGATAAGCAAAATATGGTGTTCTCGACACCATGCTATATGCTGCCGGCCACTATCGCCGACATTGCCGAAAGTGCGGGAAATTTGGTGGCGTCGATTTTGGAAAACATTATTTGACAATTTAATAATTTGAAAGTGTATTAATTTGAAAATAAAGGGAACCTATGCTTTCATTTTAATTTTCAATTTGTCTTATTTTCAAATAAACAGATCCTCATGTTATCCCCCAACAAAATCATCCTAATCGGTTTCCCCGGTGTCGGAAAAACCACGATCGCCAAAAAACTGGCGAACATTTTGTCGTGCGGGATGATCGATATGGATCAAGATTTTGAAAATCATTATAAAACAAACATTTCTGTATTTATACATAAATATGGGGAAGTTGTTTTTAGGAAATGCGAGTATGAGAGATTGAAAGTACTATTGTCCGCATCAACGGAAATGCCGTTGGTGATTTCGACTGGTGGTGGCACTCCTTGTTTTTTCGATGCGATGGAACAGATTAATGAACAAGCTGTATCTATTTATGTTAAAATGAGTGAAAAGTCAATTTTCGTGCGCTTGACGAATGCGAAGAAAAAACGGCCGTTAGTACAGCATAAAGAAGAGGACGATTTGCGGGAATATATCCACAATACGCTGTCGCAACGGGAACCGTATTACGAAAAGGCAGACATCGTGGTAAAAGGCGAAGATATTGATGTGGAGGAATTGGCGTGGTTGATCCGAAGAAAATGGGAAAATCCGGGAGTTGTGCCAAACTGACAGTGCGATTTTTTGGCAATATTTTTGTTTAATGGGAACAAGTTTTTATTTATAAATAATAGATTAACATACAATTAAAGGTTACACAGAAATGAAAAACGAAAAATTGGAGAATAAGGATACAGAAAAGGATGAACCCTTAGAGAATAATCTCAGAGAAGAGTTGGATAAGGTTCAAGAGGAGAAGGCTGAGTTGAACGATCGTTTCCTGCGGCTCTATTCGGAATTTGACAATTATAAAAAACGCACTCAAAAAGAACGGTTGGAATTGATTGACACGGCATCGGAAAATGTGATTTTAGATATTTTGCCGGTTGTCGATGATTTTGAACGGGCGATCGAAGCGAATGAGAAAATAGATGACTTATCTTCAATGAAAGAGGGATTTGAATTGATATACAGTAAATTAATTCAAGTCTTAAAAAAACAGAACGTGAAAGAGATTTCGGCGGAGGGTGAATTGTTTGACACCGATTTCCATGAAGCGGTGACGTTTATTCCTGCGGTTTCGGAAGAGGAAGCCGGTCGTGTGCTTGATGTGATCCAAAAGGGATACACTATGCAAGATAAGGTGATTCGCTATGCGAAAGTAGTGATTGCGAAATAAATAGAAACGAAAGGGAGCAAAATTATGATAAAAAGAGACTATTATGAAATTTTGGAAGTAGAGCGGACGGCAAACGGCGAGGAGATCAAAAAATCGTATCGCCGTAAAGCCATGCAATATCATCCCGATCGGAATCCCGGCAACCATGATGCGGAGGAGAAGTTCAAGGAGGCGGCAGAGGCATATGACGTGTTGAGTAATCCGGACAAGAAAGCGTGCTATGACCGCTACGGCCATGCCGGCGTGGGTGGTGCGGGAGGCGGCTATTCCGCAGACTTCGACCTTAATACCATTTTCGAGCGGTTCGGGGATCTTTTCTCTGGTGGATTTGGCGGATTTAGTGGTGGTTTTGAATCGTTCTTCGGCGGCAACGGCGGAGGTCGGAACAATGCCCATAATCGGGTGCGACAAGGTTCTAATCTCCGTATTACTGTGAAATTGACGTTGGAGGAGATCGCCACGGGTACGGAAAAGAAGATTAAAATGCAAAAGTATACCCCTTGTCCCGATTGCGACGGCGTGGGCACAAAGAATAAAGCTTCCATCAAAACTTGTCCGGATTGTCACGGCACGGGGCAGCAGGTGAAAACCGAGCGGAGCATCTTCGGCATGATGCAACATGCGACTGTTTGTGGACGATGTCAAGGAAAAGGTGAGATCATTGAGGATCCATGCCCGACCTGTGGCGGAAACGGCGTGGTAAAGGGCGAGGAGATTGTGCCCGTGAAAATCCCGGCTGGCGTGGCGTGCGGTATGCAACTGACTGTCAGGGGCAAAGGGAATGCTGCCCTGAACGGCGGCGTGAATGGCGACCTCTACGTCGTGGTTGAAGAGGAGGAACACGAATTGTTTGTGCGTGACGGCAACAACATCTACTTGAATTATTACATATCTTTTCCGCAAGCCGCCTTGGGTACGCACATCGAAGTGCCGACCTTGGATGGTAAGGCGCGCATTAAAATCGAATCCGGTACTCAAAGTGGACAAATATTTAAACTCCAAGGGAAAGGCCTCCCAGATCTTAGATACCACGGCAAAGGCGACCTTATTGTGAACATAAACGTCTGGATTCCCCAAACACTTTCCAAGGAAGAAAAATCCCACATCGAAAAATTTCAAGATTCCGAAAACTTTGAACCAAAGCAGAAAAACAACGAAAAGAGTTTTTTTAATCGGATGAAATCGATGTTTAAAGAGTCGTGATTTAATGACTCAATAATTCAATAACTTAATGCTCATTGAATTATGATTCCGTACAGTATTGTCCAGAACCGGACAATATATTTTATCATAAATAGCAGATTATCAATTTGAAAGTTGTCAGTCACTATTTCAATCTGTTACTTTGTGAAATCAATATGGATATCACACAGAAACAGCAAGAGTTTGACCAGAATGTCCACATGATCATGCAACGTTTCAATGACCAGTTCAACAACTCCTCTTTTATTCGTTAAATAAGATTTCCAAAACAACACGAATCATTGCACTATTTTTATATCTTTGTCAGCGGTTTGAAAACTAACTAAAATTACATAGTCATGAAAAATATCATTGTAGGGATTGACTTCTCGGACAATTCCATCAACTCGCTTAAGCATGCGGTGGCGATCTCTTTGCGCACCGGTGCGGCGCTTCATCTGGTTTGGGTGAAAACACCCGGCGCAACCAAAGGTTTAGGTGGCACCACTATTGAGGATTTCACAAAAAAAGCCAACGAAAAATTGCAGCAATTGGCAGAAAATTGCAAAGCCGAAGCACCGGAATCCAGCGTGCAAACCGTTATCTTGGAGGGTCGGCCACATAATGAGTTGCCCCGCTATGCCGCCAACCTGCCCAACTCGATCATTGCGATCGGGACGCACGGTATCTCCGGTTTTGAAGAACGCTTTATCGGAAGCAATGCGATGAAAACCATTGCGGCCAGTACCGTACCCATACTCGTGTTGCGGGAAGGCATACAGATCCACCGAGATTTGACCCAAATCTTGGTGCCCATTGACAGCAGTTTTGAAACGTTGCAAAAGGTGAAACCCGCTATCACTATCGCCAAAGCGTTTGCGGCGAAAGTCTTGATATTGGGTGTGGCGTCGGCCAATATCGCCGATGAAAGCCACGTGGTGAAAGTACAAGTGGGGCACGCTTCCCGGCTTTGCTTGGAAGCTAACATGCGCTATGACAGCGAGATCAGCGAATATAAAGGACAGATTGGCAAGGCGATCGTGGATTATGCAAAACAGGAAGACGTGAACTTGGTGATGCTGATGAAAGAAGAACAATCCGCTTTGGAAGGCATCCTGATTGACGGAACCGTGCAGCAATTGCTCACTATATCGCCCATGCCGCTGCTCATTATCCCAAATATAAATTATTTTTCAATCACTAAATAAAATTATAAGTATGAGAAAATTGTTTCTACCATTAATTATCACGTTGACTTGCTTGACGGGCGGGAAATCTAATGCCTGCACCAATTTTATCGTCACAAAGGGGGCAAGTGCGGACGGTTCCGTCATGGTTACCTATGCGGCGGATTCCCATACCCTTTACGGGGAGTTGTATTACACGCCCGCCGGCCTTCATCCTGCCGGTGCGGTACGGGAAGTGATCGAATGGGATACCGGCAACTATCTGGGTGAAATTCCACAAATCGCCCAAACCTATTCCGTGGTGGGCAATATGAATGAACACCAGCTGGCTATCTCCGAAACCACCTACGGCGGTCGGGATGAACTGGGAAAACCAAACGGCATCATCGACTATGGGTCGTTGATCTACATCACATTGGAACGTGCGAAGAATGCTCGCGAAGCGATCCAGGTACTTGACTTTTTGTTGAGTAACTATGGATATTGCAGCTCCGGAGAATCTTTTTCCATTATTGATCCCAGCGAGGCTTGGATTTTTGAGTTGATCGGAAAAGGGGAAGAGATGAAGGATGCGAAAGGCAAAACCTTGAAAGGCTGGACAAAAGGTGCGGTTTGGGTAGCGCGTAGAATCCCAGACGGATATATCTCCGGACATGCTAACCAAGCGAGAATCACCACTTTTCCGTTGCAGGACGGCGTGAAATCAATCACCAACAAAGAGATTGCGAAGGTTTTCAATCCCGAAGTGGAAACCGTGTACTCCCACGATGTTATTTCGTTTGCCAAATTGAAAGGCTACTATGCTGAGAAAGCGCCCGATGCGCAATTCAGTTTCTGCGACGCTTACGCACCGCTCGATTTCTCCGCGGCACGCTATTGCGAAGCGCGGGTGTGGGCGGGTTTCTACCGCTGTAACCCCAACTTGATGAAACCTTACGAGGATTATGCGCGCGGCGATAATCTGAAAAACAGAATACCACTTTGGATCGTGCCAAGCAAAAAACTTACGGTGAATGATGTGATGGAACTGATGAGAGACCATTATGAAGGCACGTCGATGGATATGAGTAAAGACGTTGGTGCCGGTCCGTTCGCTTGTCCCTACCGTTGGCGCCCGATGACATGGGAACTGAACGGCAAGAATTATCTGCACGAACGCGCGACTGCGACTCAACAAACGGGCTTCTCGTTCGTGGCGCAATGTCGTGCGGGATTGCCCGATAAGTTTGGCGGTATCCTTTGGTTTGGCGTGGACGATGCGGCAAGTTCTTGCTACGTGCCCATGTTCTGCGGTATTACCGAAATCCCCATGGAATACGCTGTTGGCAACGGTTCAATGGTTGACTTTTCCCCCACGGCCGCTTTCTGGCGTTTTACCAAAGTGAGTAATTTCGCTTACTCCAGATACAGTGACATGATCGTGCATATCAAAGAAAAACAACAAGGATTTGAACGCTCTTTCGTGAATGAGATCAAAAACATGGAGAAAGAGATGATGGAACTTTTTAAAACAAATCCCGCAGCGGCTCAAAAACGGATCAATGATTACTCTAAACAAAAATCCAAAGAGGTTTGCGAAATGTGGGATAACCTTTTCGTCTATTTATTAGTTAAATACAATGACGGAAATGTAAAAAAGGAAGTAAATGGAGAGTTTGAGAAGACCAATGGTCGGGTGAAACACGCCGTTTCCCCAACACACCCCATATACCCCGACAAATGGTATCAGATCATTGTGGACGATTGCGGGCCTAATATCGAATATAAGGAGACGCGGTTGGAGTTGGAGAATTACAAGTAATGGACAAGTATGTGGGGAAAGTGAGAACGTAGGTTTTCACGGGAAAACAGTCATTTTTACAGAACAATGAAAAATAAAATAATGGATGTTCTCTCCAATATTCACGATCCGGAGATTCCGGTGAATATTTGGGATTTGGGTTTTATCTATAATATTGATGTTAAAGAGAATAACAACGTTGATATTTTGATGACGCTGACTGCGCCCAACTGTCCGGTGGCGGAGTCACTGCCGTTGGAGGTGAAAGACAAAGTCTCCGAGATAGCCGGCGTGGGCAACGTCCAAGTGACCATCACCTTCGATCCGCCATGGACGATGGAAAATTTGAGCGATGTTGCAAAATTGGAATTGGGGTTGATGTAACGGCTGCATAGCTGAATGGACGGATTACTTGTCCACTCAGCTACTTTCGTTATCTTTGCGGTCTTAAAATTTACGACCATGAGTAAGGAGGAAAAGATCCTGTCCCAACTGAACGAAACACAGCAAGATGCTGTTTCTAAGATAGATGGACCATTAATGGTGATTGCAGGCGCCGGTTCTGGAAAAACCCGTGTATTGACCTATCGCATCGCTTACATGTTGACCAAAGGCATCAATCCATTTAACATTCTGGCACTAACATTTACGAACAAGGCGGCCAACGAAATGAAAGAACGTATTCGTTTGTTGGTTGGCGATGCTTCTGCCAAAGCTGTTAATATGGGCACTTTTCACTCCGTTTTCTACAAAATATTGAGAGTAGAGGCTGAAAAATTAGGCTATACACGGAACCTGACCGTTTATGATACCGATGATGCGAAGGGCGTGTTGAAAAATGTCGTTAAAGAGATGAATCTGGATCCGAAAGTATACCTGCCCAACTTCTTGATGCAGCGCATTTCGGCGGCCAAGTCAAGTTTGCTCTCTGCCGAGGAGTACGCCCGCAGTCCTGAAATCATCGAAACCGATGCCCGGATTGGGAAGCCTTACACGGCAGAGATTTTCCTGCGCTATAACGCCAAATTGAAATACTCGGATGCGATGGATTTTGATGATCTATTGTACTATATGAATGTATTGCTGCGCGATTTTCCCGAGATGCTTTGCAAATACCAAAACCGTTTTCGTTATATTTTGGTGGATGAGTATCAGGATACTAATTTCGCCCAATACCTGATTGTCAAAAAGTTGGCGGCAGCGCACCATAACATCTGCGTGGTGGGTGATGATGCGCAGAGCATCTATTCATTCCGTGGTGCCAATATCCAGAATATCCTCAATTTTAAAAAAGATTTCCCCGGAGCGGAAACGGTCAAATTGGAGCAGAACTACCGTTCCACGCAAAACATTGTGAATGCGGCTAATGCAGTGATCAAACATAACAAAAAACAGATACAGAAGGAGGTTTGGACTGATAATATTGAAGGACACAAGATCAACATGATCCGTTCGTCGAGCGACGTGGACGAGGCGCAATCGGTAGCATTTTCCATCTTCGAAACCAAACAGAACCAACATGTTGCCAACAGCGACTTCGCCATTCTGTACCGAACCAACTCGCAATCCCGCGCACTGGAAGAGGCATTGATCAAGCTGCAGATTCCATACGTTATTTTCGGTGGATTGTCTTTTTATAAAAGACGGGAAATCAAGAATATTTTGGCCTATTTCCGGCTGGCGATCAACAATTATGACGAAGAGTCGTTGCTACGGGTGATCAACTACCCGCAACGGGGCATTGGCTCAACCACGGTCGATAAATTAAAAGTGACTGCTGCAGAACACAATGTCCGGATTTGGGATTTGGTTCAAGATCCGGATAGATTGGATGTTGGTGTAGCCATGAAAGCGAAGTTGAAAGATTTCGCTTTGCGAATTAAAAGCTTTTCCGTCATGTTGCCGACCACGGATGCCTACGAGTTGGGGAAACACATTGCCGTGAGTTCGGGCATCATCCAGGAGATGAAAGCGGATCCCTCGGAGAAGGAGCGGTTGGACAATGTGGAGGAGTTGTTGGATTCGATGAAGGAGTTTGTGGAACGGGAACCGGAGGTGGAATTTAACGAGGAGACCGGTGAGCTGATCACTGACTATTTCCCGTCGTTAGACCGCTTTATGACCAGCGTTGCCCTGTTGACGGATGATGAAAACAAGGATAAAGAGTCGCAAGACAAAGTGAAATTGATGACGATCCATGCATCCAAAGGGTTGGAGTTTGATTATGTCTACATTACTGGTTTAGAGGAAAATTTGTTTCCCTCTTCGATGTCGTTGGGTTCCAGTTCGGAGATTGAGGAGGAACGGCGTTTATTCTACGTGGCCGTGACGCGCGCGCGTAGGGTGTTGACGCTTGCTTGCGCCCAAACCCGCTACAAATATGGTAGTTTGCAATTTTGCGAACCCAGTCGGTTTATCGAAGAGATACCTTATAAATACTTGAACATAACCGAAAAAGCCTCTTCCGGAGGACGATTAGAACGAAAGTCAAAATTCTTGTTTGACAGTGAAAAGGAGCCGGTTTTTGCAAAAAAAAATGATAAACCGGCCTTCAGGAAAGTGACGGTGCAGGAGGTGAATTTGAAACAGTTCGGAGAAGTGGCCGCCATCGAAGATATTGTACCCGGAGCGAGGATCTACCATGCGAAATTCGGCTATGGGAAGATCAACACCACTGACGGTACCGGTCCTGATAAACGCGCCGTCATCAAATTCGACACCGTTGGCGAGAAAACGTTATTGCTGGCGTATGCAAAGCTGGTAGTTGTTGGTCAGGATAGATGAGCTTCGAGGTTTTAAACATTTCATCTATTTTTTAATTTGTTAAAATGGGAACACTGATATGAAATTCCGCACTGAAATTACCATTCCGTCTTATCCCTTCAACATTACTTATGATGACCGGTTGCTGTTTCTTGGGTCTTGCTTTTCGGACCATATCGGCAACTATTTCAAAAGTAATGGTTTTAATAGCTTAGTGAACCCTTTCGGGACGCTTTTCAACCCGTTTTCCATAAAATTGGTGTTGGATATGGCGTGCGGCAAAGAAATTTTCGATGAACGTTATATCGATTTTTTTAACGATCGCTGGATTAGCTTCGCCCATCATGGCAAGTTCTCACATCCCGATAAATCCACGTTTTTAACAAAAATACAACAAGTTTTGGATGACACACACCGAATGTTGAAACAGACTGATTATCTTTTCATCACCTTTGGCACGGCATATCATTACCGTCATCTGGCAAAAGATCTTGAGGTAGTTAATTGCCACAAAATACCAGCGAAAGAGTTTGAAAAAAATCGATTAACCGTGACGGAAATCGTTGTGATATACCAAGATCTCATCCAACGGTTATCATCCCAAAACAATGAATTAAAAATAATCTTCACGGTAAGTCCGGTGCGTCATCTGGGCGATGGTTTCCACGAGAACCAGTTGAGCAAATCGATCCTTCATATAGCTATTGATGAGCTGGTTGACTCGGAGCGCATCTTCTATTTTCCCGCCTACGAAATCGTGCAAGACGACCTGCGGGATTACCGGTTTTACGCTAAAGACCTCTGTCATCCCAGCGAATCCGGTATAGACTACATAAAGGAAAAACTGGAGACGGTCTTTTTCTCCAACGAAACCCTCGAAAAGTTGCGGGAAGTAGAAAAAATTAATAAATTAGGAGGGCACAGAGAGGTGAGAATTTTCACCCCTAACCATTAACCATCATTCCCAAGAGCATCCAGAAGCAAAATGCTGCTGGTAGGGCGAAAAAGAAAGAGTCAAGACGGTCTAAAATTCCACCATGGCCGGGGAAAATGGAGCCGCTGTCTTTCACATTCACACTTCGTTTGAATAGCGATTCAACCAAGTCTCCAAAGGTTGAGAATATGATGATGACTATCGCAAACCCGATCCAGGATAGGGAATTAGTAAAAATGGCATTGTCAAAATAGGATATCTTAACAAAAAAAGCACTGATTGTCGAGGTTAAAATCAAGGATAAAATAAATCCTTCCCACGATTTTTTGGGCGAGATACGTTCAAAAAGACGGTGTTGGCCAAACAGGGATCCCATGCAATAGGCCAACGTATCGTAAAGCCAAATGATGATGAAGATGGCGAGCACAATGTTAGCGGACTCCAAGTGGAACATCCACAATCCGCAGAGGGCGAAAGGTGCGACAATCCAGCATTGAGGCAACAGCGATGCGGCAATATTTGCCAACGGATTCTCCTCTTTACGATATAATTCGATGATAAATGTGGCAAGTACCGCCAGTATGGCAAGTGCATAAAGTGAAAAAGCAAGTTTTACGGAAAGGTTAATTAAGAGTGTGGCTGTGAACAAAAGCACAGCGATAGCGATAGTGGAAAAATATTGGGGTTTCGCTCCCGATTTTTTGGCAATATTTAGAAATTCGATTACTGCGACTATCGTGAAAAAAAGGAAAATGATTGCGAAATCATAATAGGGTAGAAAAAAGGTTGAAACGACAAGGGCGATAAAGACGATACCGGTTATGGTGCGGGTGATCAGGTTGCGCATATATTAGCAAATAAGGAATAATATAAATCGCTTATTTATAGCAGTATAAACAGTATCGTCTTCGGTTTGTTCGGGCAATGACGGCGTGATGATCTCCATGAGTGGCGTGGCTAAATTGTTGTTGATCTCGTTTTGAAAACGCAATGCCTCTTTCAGATCCCGAACAATGTTGTTGATTCTGGAGATTACAATGATGTCTTTGGCTAAATGTTTTACGGAAGGATATTGCGTATGCTCTTGTTTGAACAAAACACTCCCACTTCGGGCGATGAGTGTGTCCGAAAAAACCACGGCCGCATCCGCCGGATTGTTGGTCAAAAAAGCATCGAGCGTGGGTATCTTTTGATCT
>JAITVP010000154.1 GCA_031285725.1 Bacteroidales bacterium | reverse complement strand
GCCTGTCCTGTGGTTCCGCCGTTGCCGAACTGCAAGTCGCCCGCCCTGATTTCGGTAATGCCCGAATAGGTGTTGTTGGCTGTAAAAACAAGCGTACCCGCCCCTGTTTTGGTAAGGTCGAACACGCCGCTGATAACGCCGCTGATAGTAGCCGTACCCGAAGGCACGTTAATGGTAACATTGCCCGTGAGGGTAATGTTCTGGGTAATGTTGTCGCCGCCGGCAAGGGTTTGCGTACCCGACCACGAAAACTGCGCCTGCGCCGTCTGCGCCGCGCACAAAAGAATGACCGAAATAACAGTCAGGCGCAACGGGCGCAACAGCCCCTTCCGCAGTGTGGCGAGCGCAAGACTGTGCATGCGGCTCGTCTGTTTTGAATTGGTAACTTGTAAGTTCATAAGAATTTAAAATGAAAAATATTTCTGTTTTTTATGTTTGCAAAATTATCGCATAAAAACAGGTATATCAAATAGGGAATTACCCCAAATTGCATGGGTGATTTTACCTATGATACAGTTTACGGGCGAAAGCAGTTGGAAACTAACCGCCTTTTTATCCCACAAAATCCGTATTTTTGCAATCTGAAAAATAATGATATGGATAGAGTATTAAGCGGGATTCGTCCCACGGGATATTTGCATTTGGGAAACTATTTCGGAGCTTTGAAGAATTTTGTGCGGATGCAAGAGGAAAACAACTGTTATTTCTTCATCGCTGATTACCATTCTTTGACCACGCATCCTAAACCGGGGGATTTGAGAACCAATATCAAAAACGTGTTGGTCGATTATTTGGCGGCCGGTTTGGATCCCGAAAAGTGCACCATATATATTCAGAGCGATGTACCGGAAGTTTGCGAACTCGCACTGCTGCTCGGAATGAATGTCTATGTGGGCGAACTGCAGCGTGTTTCCTCATTCAAGGAGAAAGTTCGCCGTCAACCAGACAACATCAATGCCGGCCTGCTGACCTATCCGATCCTGATGGCATCCGATATCCTCATTCACCGGGCAGATAAAGTGCCGGTGGGAAAAGATCAGGAGCAGCACCTGGAAATGACTCGCGATTTTGCCCAACGATTCAATCATATTTATGGAGTGGATTATTTCAAACTTCCTGTGGCGTATAATTTCGGCGAAAATCTGGTGAAAATTCCCGGTTTGGACGGCTCGAACAAAATGTCGAAATCAGATAACGAAGCCTCTTGCATTTTTCTGTCCGACTCACCGGAAGTGATTTGCAAAAAAGTGATGAAGGCGGTTTCCGATTCCGGTCCCACAGAGGCGGGACAGTCCAAATCACAAGCGGTGGAAAATCTGTTCAGTTTGATGGAAGCGGTTTCCACACCCGATACGGTGGCTTTTTTCGAGGAGGCATATCAAAAATGCGAAATCCGCTATGGTGACATGAAAAAACAATTGGCCAAAGATATCACCCACTTTGTTGCCCCAATCTACGAACGGATCATAACGTTACGCAGTGATGACGACTACCTCAGCAAAGTGGCCAAACTCGGCGCTGAAAAAGCCCGCGAAAGCGCAAGCAAAACCATTAGGGAGGTTAGGGAGATTATTGGAATTAATTACAATTGATAATGAACAATTAGTGGTTAATAACGAAGAATGTAGCAATTCCACTTGCATTATTAACTCTTAACTTTTACTTCTGCAAAGAATTGAATATATGATAGATAGGTATGATTCTGTGATCCTTTCCAATGGAGAAATGCCTTTCCATGAGATTCCGTTGATTTTGTTGCGGAGCGGTTTGCCAGTGGTTTGTTGCGATGGAGCGGTATATAACTTGTTGAAGTTGGATAGTATGCCGAATGCCATTGTAGGCGATTGCGACTCCATTTCCGATGAACTCTTTTCCCGTTTTGAAGAGATTATTCACGTGGATAAAAGTCAAGAATACAATGATTTGAACAAGGCTTTGCAGTTTTGCTTGGCTAACAATTACCGGAAAGTAGCTATTGTGGGCGGTTTTGGACTTCGGGAAGACCATGCGATGGGTAACACCGGCGTGATGATGATGTTTGCCAAAGAGATGGGCATGGAAATCGAGATGGTCACAAATTATGGCGTGTTTACGCCCGCCTTCCAAACGATAACGCTATCTTCTTACCCCGGTCAGCAAATTTCGCTCTTTTCTTTTCAACAAGACACCCGATTTACCTTCTATCAGCTAAAGTATCCCGTTCACAATCAATCCTTTCACTACTTCTGGGAAGCCACTCTCAACGAAGCCCTGAGCGACCAATTTACGATTGAGTTTCAAACCGGCATGGCGCTGATTTACAGAGCATATTAAAAATCAACTAATTCGTTATATTTGCGCCACAAAAAAAACACTGATGAAAAATAAAAAAACGTTTCTATTTCTTTTATTTACAATAATATACAGTTTTTCGCATGCGCAAATGCTGGAACCGGTGCAGTGGAAATTCAATGCCAAGAAAATCAACGATTCCATTGCGGAATTGCAGATGACCGCCGAGATTGAAAAAGATTGGCATTTATATGCGATATCGCATAGTAACGGGATTGAGATCCCTATATCTTTTGAATATGCGCCGGATAAAAATTATGAATTAGTCGGTGCGACAACAGAACCCAAACCCAAAGAGGTTTATGATGATTTTTTCAAGTCAACATCAAGATATTTTGAAAAAAAAGTCACTTTTAAACAACAAATTAGGATAAAAACCAATGTTCCGTTTAGCATAAAAGGGAATATCAGTGGACAAGTTTGTATTGATGGAAGATGTATTGCCTTGGAGAAAAAGATTTCTATCCTCATCAAAGGATTTGAAAATCTTTCCACGGTGCAAGAGGGGGCGGTTTCCCCTGTTGACACTCTTGTTGAAGCGATTGAAAATCAAAATAACGGATCAGAAATAAACTCCAAACAAGATGGGGAAATTGTGTTGAATACTGCGCCCGTGGCCGACAAAGTGGAGGAGGAAGAGTCGATGATCTCTTTCTTGATCATGGCTTTTTTGGGCGGATTAGTGGGATTGTTGATGCCCTGCGTTTTCCCCATGATTCCGATGACAGTCTCTTTTTTCATGAAATCCCAAAAGCCCAAGTTTGATGCGACCATTTACGGCGTTTCCATCGTGGTGATTTTCGTCTTGATCGGTGTGTTACTCTCTTTAATTTTCGGACCAGCTATGGGAAATATTATTAGTACACACTGGATCCCTAACATTCTGTTTGCTTTGATATTCATCGTGTTCGCCATCTCCTTGTTTGGCTATTTTGAAATAGCATTACCCAGTAAATGGGTGAATAAATCGGCGAAAATGGAGCAATCCGGCGGGATAATCGGCATTTTTTTCATGGCCTTGACGTTGGTGTTGGTCTCTTTTTCCTGCACCTTGCCAATTGCCGGCGCCGTGGCGCTCAATTCGGCGGATGGCTCTTTCCTTAAACCGATTCTGGGTATGTTGGCTTTTTCGTTGGGAATCGCTATTCCATTCACATTTTTCGCCTATTTCCCCGGATTATTGAAAAATATGCCAAGATCAGGCGGCTGGATGACTACGCTGAAAGTGACTTTGGCATTCGTGGAGTTGGCTTTTGCTCTGAAATTTTTAAACGTTCCCGACCAGACCTACCACTGGGGTATCTTAGACCGCGAAGTTTATCTCGCCTTCTGGATCGTGTTGTTTGCCATGCTGGGTTTCTATTTGATTGGAAGGATCCGCTTTCCTCACGATGATGATATGCCCGTACAGCGAAGTTGGCCAAGATTCATGATCTCCATTTTCGTCTTTGCTTTTGTCATTTACTTAGTACCCGGCATGTTTGGAGCACCGTTGAAAGCGATCTCCGGCTGGTTGCCTCCGATGGAGACCCAAGATTTCAATGTCAGCAAGATTGTTCGCGAAGAGACTAAAACCGCCATCATCATGTTGGAGGAAGGCGAGAGGGAAGAGCCCCGCTATGCGGATCAACTCCACCACTTACCTCATGGGATTCAGGGCTATTTTGATTATTATCAAGCATTACGAGTAGCACAGAAAGAGAAAAAACCGGTGTTTGTAGATTTTACCGGTCATGGTTGCGTGAACTGCCGGAATGTGGAAACCGCTGTGTGGATCGACAGTCGGGTACGGGAAAAATTCGCCCGCGACTTCGTTGTGGTCGCACTATATGTGGACGACAAAGTGGTGACATTGAAACCGGAAGATTATATTGTTGACAATGACGGTGATACAATCAAGATGCTGGGCAAAAAGAATATGTTTATCCAAAACAATCTATACAAAGAGAACTCCCAACCCTGCTATTTCATCTTGGATTATGACGGTTCCGTGCTGAATGGTCCCATTTATTATGAAATGAACGTGGGTAACTACTTGGAATTCATGGAAGAAGGAGTAAAGGCGTTTAGAGAGAAAGAGAAATCAAGAAGTCGATAATGATTAATGATTAATGATTAATTGTAGAGTGGATTTATGGTGAAATGAAAATCGTCTTCTGTTTGTTATCAGGTTTATTATTGTGGCTATCCTGGCCGCCAGTCGGGGTGGCCATTTTTGGTTCGCACAGCATGGGTATATTCTAACGGGTGCAAGTCCCTGACACACCCTGATAGTGGGAAGTGTTTAGCCAAAGCCAAGGGTGTCCATCGTGAGATGGAATCTG
>JAITVP010000122.1 GCA_031285725.1 Bacteroidales bacterium | reverse complement strand
GAAGAAAGAGGTGGAGTATGAAACCGTAAAGATCGAACGGTGTGACATTGAGAAAGTGACGGTACTGACCGGCACGGTAGAACCGCGGGATGAGGTGCAGATCAAGCCGCAAATTGCGGGGATTATCACCGAAATTTACAAGGAACCAGGCGATCTGGTCAAGGCCGGTGATATCATTGCAAAAGTGCAAGTGGTGCCTGACATCGCCCAACTGAACAATGCCGAATCACAGTTGAAATTGGCTGAAATATCTTTAAATAAAGCTAAATCGGACTATGATCGGGCGAAAAGTCTGTATGATGCCGGAGTTTCTTCTTGCGAGGAGTTTGACAATGCGACGATCGCCTACCAGAATGCTGTCGAGAATGTAAACAGTGCCGCCGAAAATGTCCTGATCGTGAAGGAAGGTGTTTCCAAGCAAAACCAAGAGTACAGCAACACCCACATTCGGGCCACGGTCAGCGGCATGATCCTGGACATTCCCGTGAAAGTAGGCAACTCGGTCATTCAGACTAATAGCTTCAACGACGGAACAACCATTGCTACCATCGCTGATATGAACGATCTGATTTTCAAGGGCAATGTGGATGAGACGGAGGTCGGGAAGATCGCCGTGGGCAACGAAATCAACCTGATGATCGGGGCATTGCAGGATGCCAAATTGAAGGCGGAATTGGAGTACATCGCTCCCAAGGGCACCTTGTTGAATGGCGCCACTCTCTTTGAAATCCGGGCGGCAGTGAAGATTGACGATATGGATGGTAAGATATTGATACGCAGCGGATACAGTGCCAATGGCGAGATCGTGTTAGACCGTCGGAAGCAAGTACTGGCTCTTCCTGAAAGTTCCATAGAGTTCAGTCAAGATTCCACTTTCATCTACATCTTAGACTCTTCTATCCCCGATACCAAACAATACATCAAAAAACCTGTTGATTTAGGACTCTCAGATGGTGTTTTTGTCGAATTATTGTCGGATATTGACACGAGCACCGTGATCCGAGGGAAAGTTAAGGTAGAGATGAAGACTAATGACAAATAAACAAGTGAACAAGTAGGCAGGCTGCAAAATTGCAACTTACAACCCCAAACCTCCAATCTCATGAAAAAACATACCTTATTAACAATCACATTCCTCGTCGCAATTCAGATACTCAATTCACAGTCGCTCTGGACATTGGATTCTTGTGTGTCGTATGCAATCGACCACAATTTCACGGTGCGGAAGAATATGTTGAATTTGGAGGCTAAACGTATTTCGTTGAACAGTACGAAGATGGACATTGCTCCATTAGTTTCCGCTTCGGTAGGGGAGACATTCGACATGGGCCGCGCCACCACTGCGACCGGGGTTATGGAAAACTATTCGCAGACTTCAACGTCGTTTGGGGTATACGTGAGTATGCCGCTCTTCCAAGGTTTACGGACATATCACAATATTGCCGCCTCCAGACATGACCTGCAAGCGGCCGTTTATGATCTGGATCAGATTAAGGATGATGTAACCATCAACGTCACAGTATATTATTTGCAAATCCTGTTGTCGAAAGAGGCGTTGGAAGTGGCGAAAATGCAAGAGGAAATATCCCGGAAACAGGTGGAACGGATCGAAAAAATGGTTAATTATGGCAAAAATTCCGATGCGGATCTCTATGAAGCGCGCGCTTCGCACGCTGCCGATCAGTATTCCATTACGGAAGCCGCCAACAACCTCCGCTTAGCATTGTTGGAGTTGATGCAATTTCTCAACTTGCCGACCGACCGATCTTTTGATGTGCAGGTCATGGAAGATCAATATTTTGCACAACTGCTGGCGCAAGAGGTTACTTTGGTGGATTACGTGAATGCCGCTTTGATCAACCGTCCGGGGTTGAAAGCCACCGAACAGCGTATCGCCATGAGTGACAGGCAGATTAAGATGGCGCGGTCGGGCTGGTATCCTTCGCTGAACTTCTCGGCAAGCTACGGGACAGGTTACTATTACGCCTACAATGCCGAGTATCTGGAACGCAATTTGCCTTTCGGTACACAACTTGGCAATAACGGGCACGGTGTGTTCTCCTTGTCGTTAAATATCCCCATTTTTGATAAACTATCGACCTATAACTCGGTGAGACAAGCCAAAATCGGATTGATGAGTTATCAAATCCAGTTGGAAGAAGATAAAGCCTCAATCACAAAAGAGATTGAGCAGGCCTACGCCAACTTCATCGCCTCAAAAGAGAAGTACACCTCTGCCCAATCCTACTTGGCGGCGGCGAAGAAGTCGTTTGCATACGAAGAAGTTCGCTACGAGGCTGGTGGCTCCACGATCTTCCAATACAATGAATCGCGCCTCCGCTACGAGAAGGCGCAATCCGATGTGATTCAAGCAAAATACAGTTACCTTGTAAGGCTGAAAATCTTGGAGTTCTATAAACAATAACTCAATGATTTAATCATTGAGTCAAAGATTTCAACAACAACTCCCCCGTTCCAATCCGGTAGCCTTCCGATTTCAACGTCACTTTTCCATCGGGGGAGATGATAAATACCAGCGGATAGTTTCCTTTAAACTCTTCGGTTTTAATGCTTCCCAAAATGTTGTTCATCCATGCCGATGCTTGGTCGGAGATGAAGATGGAGTGTTTGGGTACGCCTTTTTTCTTCTCATCCAGGTCGGAAACGCTCTTGTCTGAAGGCAAGAGGAAGAGCAGGTTACCGCCCCATTTGTCGAATTGCGGAGTGAATTTTTTAATATCTTTCAGCAGATGTGTGGTCGGTTCGCGAGTGGGGTCGATGAAACAGACGATCAGATCCTTGTCCAGGGTGAGCTCCTGGATAGTTTTCACTGTGTTATTACCCAAATTTAACTGATAATTCATGTCAATGGTACCGTAAATTATTTTGCGGGGTTCCAACGGGAGAAGGATAATTTCTTTCGTAACGGTCTGGTTTGGTTCAACAGTGAAAAATTCCATACGGGAACGCACATCGCCCTCGAAATAGCGGCTGCCGGTGGAGAGTAAATAGTAGCCCGGTTCGATCTCCAACGAGATGGGGAACGGCGGTTTATCTTCCTCTTCGTCAAACATATAATCGTAGGTTTTGAAATCGCCGTTTTCTTCCCGGGCGATCGTGTAGTGGTACCAATATTTGGGTTTATTGTCCGGATCCTTCGGGTCGAAGTCGGGGTAGGAGAGGATCAGCGTGGCCATGTCGCCTTTTACTTGCTCCCCGTACAGGGGGAATTTATTCCACTCTCCGTTTTCATAAGCATATAACTGCCCGGTAGCCAAGTCTTTGTAAGCCGGGATATTTAAACTGCGACAAGCTGCCACGAAGAAAATATCGATCGAATGCTGGTCGCCGCGGCGCAGTTCGAAAACGCCTTGCGGGGAGATGGGACAATTGTGATAATTTCCCTCGTCATCAACCGTGATATTGTTCTCAATCCAGTCCATCACCGCATCTGGTGTGCAGTCGTTGTTTAGCACTTTCGGCATGTTTTTTGCCAAAAACGGTCTCCACGGCCGGAGTCCTTCGTTGTCAATTCTCGGTGATATAATTCCTTTTAAATAAATATCTTTCGGATAATCCGAAACGTTAAATAACGTAATATGCTGTTTCAAAATATCCGCATTTCCATCCCGATGATCTTTATCAGATAGTGACAAAAAAAATTCATTGAGCAACAAATTGTCATTCTGTTCGATAAAAAAGCCCATCAATTTCTGCATTTCCGCATAATTCCCTTCACTCTTTTGTATGACCCGCCAAATCTGATCCGAAGTCAGGTTACCGTTTGTGATTGCATGTGCCTGCTGTTCCGTCATAAACGTGGCGATGTAAGCACTGCGGATAGAGTCTTCATATTGTATTCTTTTATTCGTCAGATCAATTTTTTCTTGGGTTGCTTTCTTTGCAACTAATTTCGGGGATGGTGGAACCATGTCGTATTCAATAATATACGCTGTATTTGCTGGTTTACTTTCATCAAGCACCAGTGTCATGCCGTCTTGTTTGCGCACTTTGATTTGGTCGAAAGCATAAACACCGTCTTTGGAAGCCCAGATGAGCAAGTCACCCAATCCGGTGGTTAGTCTTGCCTTTCCGTTCTTGTCCGTCTGTTGCGTTGCAATCGGGTAATATTCGGCTAAATTGTAAAGTTTGAACTTCACCTCCGCATCCGGCACAGGTTTGTTGTTTTTATCTAGGACGGTGATTTCTATCTTTTTGGTATCAGTGTAGTTAGGGAGCATATTGATTCGGGCGTACAGTTCGCCGGAGTGGTTGATTTCCTCTTTACCGTGGTATTTCCCGAAAGCGTTAGAATGCACCATCATGGTGCGGGTTGCGGGGATGTCGAACCAACCCATATTCAGCTCCGCATCGGGTTCGCAGGCACCAAGGTAATACCATTGCCCGTCCACCCAAACTTCCACCCAGGCGTGGTTGTCGTCGGTGTGCGCCCAGCGCGGGGTATAGCATTGCCGTGCGGGAATGCCTGCCGCACGCATCGCTGTCACGGTGAACGTAGATTCCTCGCCGCAACGCCCATAAGCGGTCTTGATGGTTGCCAACGGAGCGGAAGTTCTTCCGTCTGACGGTCTGTAGGTTACCTTTTCGTGACACCAATGGTTCACTTCTAAGGCGGCGTCATACATGCTCATATCTTTCACCCTCTCTTTCAGTTCTTCAAAGAAAACCATGCGGGCGGTGTCCAGATTTTCATTGTTCACACGATATACCAATACAAAATGCCGGAAAACATCCTCGGGTACCGTCTTTCCCCAAGAAAAGAAATCTCTCGCTTTGAAGGCGTATCTGACCTGATTTAAGAAAAAGGCGGCATCATAATCACCTAAATCGCTCAGCGGCATATAGGCATATAAAAATTCCAACGCCTCTTTTTCCTCCGTGGTCAATTCGCCCAGATAGGATAGCGCATCGATCTGTTTTCCAGCGATCTCCCGACGTTTGAGGAAATCCTCTCGGACTTCCTGCCTGATTTCAGGATCGTTAATAAAGTGCTTTTCCTCCTTGTTTTTGCAAGAAAACAGAGTTAGGAAAGCGAGGCAAATAAAAATGGTTACACGGTTAGTTTTTTTCATAATTAATCAATTTTTAGTCTTCGTTTATTTCTTAAAATCCCCTCTCGTTTCCACGATCTGATACCCGATGGCGTTCATGCTTTTCTTCAATCCGGCAAGCGATTCGGCCGCTTCCAGCCCCGTGGCGATTTTGTTATCGTAAATCATGTATTTTTTGCGGACATCCAATGGGGAAAGGTTGGGCATGATCACGTTGGCACCGGCCAGGATTCCTAGTTCCCGACCGTTTGCCTCGGCTGTTCCCAAGGCTGTGGTAGAGGGAAGCAAGGCGTGCGGTAATATCAACCGCAACAACCCGATCATGAACAATGTCAAAGGAACGCTGCCTGCCTGTTGGTCGGCGAACGGCGTTTCGTGGTGTGGGATAAATGGTCCGATTCCCACCATTTGTGGCTGTATTTCATGGATAAATAACAGATCTTCCGCTAACAGCTCCGGAGTTTGAAACGGCGAGCCTACCATGAAGCCCGTCCCGAATTGGAAACCCAATCGTTTTAAATCGGCCAGGCAATGTTTCCGTTCCTGTCCGGACATTTGTGGTGGGTGTAACTGGTTGTAATGCTCATTATTCGCTGTCTCGTGACGAAGTAGATAACGGTCGGCGCCTGCCTCCCTGAACATCTTGTAGCTTTCGTAACTTTTCTCCCCCAACGACAATGTGATTGCATTTTCGGGGTAGGCTTTCTTGATGGCAAGGATAATGTCAGTCATCAGCTCGTCAGTATAATAAGGATCTTCACCGCCTTGCAGGACGAACGTTTTGAAACCGAGTTCGTTGCCAATATGACAACACTCCAGAATCTCCTCCTTGGTCAGCCGATAGCGTTCTGCATGTTGGTTGCCCGCCCGGATACCACAATAGAGGCAATTCCGTTTGCAGTAACTGGTAATCTCTATCAATCCCCGAATATAAACATCAGTTCCATAATTTTTTTTCCTCATCGCCGCCGCCCGCTCAAAAAGATACCGGCTCTCTTTTTCTCCGAAATTCGCAATAAGATAAACCAGTTCCTCCTTCAAGAGGATTTGTTGCATTTCCAATTGGTCAATCAACCCTATCCTGTCGTACCTCATCAATTACTAACTATTAATTATTAATACTTTCAAATGATCTCCCCGCTTCCCAAACACAACCCCATCTCCGTATCATACACCACCCCGAACTGTCCCGAGGCGATACCCTGTATTTTCTCTTCGGATTCAATGCGGTAAATATCCCCGATTTTGGATAGGACACCTTTTATGAAATCGGGCGTGTGCCGGATCTTGAACGTGATCTCCCGACGGTTGAAATCTCCCCAAATATTCTCGGTGATGTACTGAAAACCTGCTAAATTGACCACATTTCCATATTGCGTTTGCGGATCGTACCCGCAGGAAGCGTAGACGACATTCTCATCCACGTCTTTCTTCACCACAAACCACGGTCCTCCACTCAATCCCAATCCCTTGCGCTGTCCAATGGTGTGGAACCAATAGCCATTGTGCTCACCCAGAATCTTGCCGGTCTCGAAATCGATAATTTTACCTTTTTTAACACCCAAATAACGTTTTATGAAATCATTATAGTGGATTTTGCCCAGAAAACAGATCCCTTGACTATCCTTGCGGGTAGCGCTGGGCAGTTGGGCGGCAGCGGCGATCTCCCGCACTTCGCTTTTGAGTAGATGTCCGATCGGGAACACCAGTTTGGAAAGTTGCATGTAGTTGATCTGCCCGAGGAAATAGGTCTGGTCTTTGACCTTGTCTTTAGCGGTCGACAGGAAGACTTTGCCGTCTATTTCGGTTGTTGTCGCATAGTGACCGGTGGAGATGCGGTCGAAATCCTTTCCCCATTTATCCTCAAAACAGCCAAATTTGATCATCTTGTTGCACATCATGTCGGGGTTGGGGGTAAGGCCGCGTTTCACGGATTCAATGGTGTAGCTGACCACATTCTCCCAATACTCGTTTTGCAAACTGACGGTCTCCATCTTGAGACCGTACTTTTTCGCCAGAAACGAAGCGATGTAAAGGTCGTCTCCGATGGTACACTGTACATTACCGTCTTCGTCCTCCATGCCGATTTTAATGTAAAAAATTACCGGTTTATAGCCCATTTCCACCAAATTGTGGACAGCCACCGAACTATCAACACCCCCTGAGGTCAACGCTGCCACTTCCATGTTTATCTTCTATTTTTTGATGCGCAAATCTACAGGAAAAATTTGAGATTTTCAAAATAATATGGTAGAGGTTATTTAGCGGACAAGTAGACGAATAAACTGGTACACTCGTCTACTTATTAACCTGCTCGTCAAAATCCCCTCTGTATCAGCACCCCATCCTTCGGATATTTAATTTCGTAAGAAAAGCGGACTTCCTTTGTCTCTCCTGCGTTAATCGGAATATTCCATTTTAGGAGGCCGGTAGTCTCGGTATATTCCGCACCGCCTTGGTTGATTAAATTCACCCTTATGGTCTGCTGGGTCGAGATTGGAATCAGGTCTAATATTTCAAGATCAATGCTGGTGGCCAGTTGGTTACGGATTATGATTTGGTAGGTATGACTCTCTTTTTTCTCTGAACCGATTTTGGGAACCGTCACAGTGTAATCTTCCCGGTTCCGTTTGATAATCACTCGGTTATCTTCGCCGAATGACAATGGATACTCCTCATCAGTATATTGTTCATTGATTTGGACATTTCCTATGTAAACACCTTGCATATAGATGGATGCCATTCCATTTAACAGATTCAGATTTTGCCAATTAGGAAGATAGGCCAATAGGAAAACCTTCTCCGAAATTTTTGGCACCGCATGATAGACAAACCGTCCCTTCACCTCCTTTGATGTAATATTGATTGAGACTTGTTTGCCATTTGTCTTGAAACTCTGTGTGGCGGCAATGTCGTAGCGAAGATTGATGTCGGTGACGGTAATCTCATTTTGCACCATTGAAGCGTCAAAGTATGCATCGGAAGAAACTTCTAACATATTCATATACATCGAGTTATCTTTTCTTTTTTCAGATACTCCCGCACCGGCAGTTTCGGGAGTACTATAATAAAGATACACCGGATTCAAAATCGGACGATTTTGATTTTCAACCGGTTTGTTGGTCATCAGGGTGAGTTTTACATTATCCCAGTCAATGCCGGTTCGTTGCCAAACAGCGGCTTTATAAGTAATTTGGATTGGATTTTCCTTGCTTTCCGCTTTGATATCATACGTCGGTGTCCAGCCGCAATTGTTGACAAAATACTCGATGTCGAATATCTTATTCCCCGCAGTACCTACCTCCACCGTCATCTCGATCAGTTGGTTTTGTTGACTTTTGTATTGACTCTCCTCATTCAACTGCCGCTCGATCCGTGCGAGTTCCTCATTTTTCTCTTTCTGTTTTTTTTCAATCTCATATTTCTCTTTTTGGATCATTTTCTCTTTTTCCGTATAATATTTGACAATATTTTTGACCTCTTCCAAACCATACATCTTCTCTTTATCCTCTTGCGGTTTTTCCAGATAGTTCTTCATCAAAGCCAGTTCGCTAGTCAATGTGCTTGTCTCAATCTCTAACATTTTGAGTTCCTCTTTGATGGCATCCCGACGTGTGATCAATTTTTTCTCGGTTTCATTCGGTTGCGCTTCATCCAAGTAGTTGATGGAAGGATTGATAGAAACCAGCGTCACGCCATCGCTCATCTTCACTCTCGTGGTGGCAGTGAGCGCAAATGAACTAACATTTTTAATGACCAATGAGTGCGTTCCCTTCTCCAAATAACTTTGGGCTTGCGTATACAACTTCGCTCCAGACAGATAGAGATCCACATGTTTCACTTGGTAACTTAACTCTTTTTGCGCGTGCAAGGAAAAAAGGAGAAAGAGGACGATGATTAGTGAGGTGATTTTTTTCATGATTTTTGTTTTTAATTATGGTGCAAAATTATGCTAAAATCCCGAATATTTGGCTCATACATCCGATCCGAGTCCTATTTCATCACATTTCCCAACGAATCCACCCTCAGGCTATCCGGCAAATTGAAAGCCTGTTTAATATGCTCAGGTTGCAACACGTCGTCCACGCTGCCATGTTGGTTGATTTCCCCGTTTTTGAGGATGACCGCCTGTTTCACATATTGGATGGCAACCGGGAAATCGTGCAGTATAATAATGATAGTAGTTTGATGTTTGCGGTTGAGTTTCGTGAGGATCTCCATGATCTCATATTTGTGTATGATGTCGAGATTGGAGAGTGGCTCGTCTAACAGCATGATCGGGGCTTCTTGCGCCATGGCGCGGGCGATCAGCGAGCGTTGCATCTCACCTCCGCTGAGTTGCGAAAGCATCTGCTCTTTCAAATGTTCGATATTGCACATTTTGAGCACGTTGCTGACGATTTCCTTGTCATGTACGCTTTCCCGTTCCCAACGTCCTTGGTGTGGATTACGCCCCATCATGACACTGTCCCATACTGAAAAATCAAACACAATATCTTGTTTCTGAGGCACGTAGGAAATCTCCTGAGCCAGCCGATTTGGCGTGTATTCCGAAAGTGACAGCCCATTGATCTGTACCTCGCCCCGTTGCAACGGCAGCAATCCCGCCGCCGCCTTCAACAACGTTGATTTCCCCGAACCATTCAGCCCCATTAGCGCACAATAGTCGCCCTGCTTTATCGAAAGGGAGATGTTGGTTAGAACTTCCTTTTTGTCATAGGAAAAGTACAGGCTGTTGATGCTAATCATTGATAATTGATAATTAATAGTGAATCATGAGAATAACGCAAAATCTACACCTCATAGCCCTGCTTCCTCAACATCTCCACCGCCTTTTCATACAGATCTTCGGGAACTTGCAGCTCGACTCCTGCTCCGGTAAATGCCAAGTAGTTGACAACTTGTGCCGTGTATTCCCCTTTGAGTTCGGTGGGAATGTTTTCAGATTCTAAAAAACTTTTCATCAAATGTGCATCATGCGAATAGGTGAATGTCTTGATTGTTTTCCAGTTGTCCATGATTTTTGGGTTTAATTGGTTCTGTGCAAAGATAACAAAACAAAATTAATCCTATATTTGCACCTTGTTTTGTAAGGCTATTCGGGCGGATTTTATCATTATAACAATATAAAACAGAATAAATTATGAAGAAAGGTTGCAAATACGGCACGCACCGGGTCATTGAACCGAAGGGCACGCTTCCCCAGCCAGCGTTTCGGTTGGATAATAGCATGGAGATTTATGATAACGAAATACTCATTGACGTGATCACGCTGAATATTGATTCAGCCAGTTACACGCAAATAAGAAAGGTTTGTGGAGATGATGCGGAGAAGATGGAGGCCATGATCCATGACATCGTTGGCGAGCGCGGCAAGATGCAGAATCCCGTGACCGGTTCCGGCGGCATGTTGATCGGGACGGTGAAGAAGATCGGACCGAATTTTCCAAAAGATTCCGGTGTGAAAGAGGGAGACAAGATTGCCACGTTGGTCTCTTTGTCGTTGACTCCCTTGAAGTTGAACAAGATCACACATTTGGAACCCGAACAAGATCAAGTGGATGTGGATGCGCAGGCGATCCTTTTCGAGAGCGGCATTTTCGCCATTCTTCCCGATGATATTCCCGAAAGATTGGCTTTGGCGGCGCTGGATGTGGCGGGTGCACCGGCGCAAGTGGGTCGCTTGGTGAAAACCGGCGATACCGTTTGCATTATTGGTGGTGGTGGAAAGTCAGGTGTGTTGTGTGCTTACCAGGCGATGAAAAATGCTGGCCCGAGTGGCAAGGTGATTGTGGTAGAGTACTCACCCGAAAATGCGAAAAGGATTACAGACCTTAACCTTGCCCACCATGTGATCATCGCCGATGCGACCGATGTGATGGATGTCTATCATAAGGTAACGGAGATTGTTGGCGAAAATGGCTGCGATGTCGTGATTAACAACGTGAATGTGCCCAACACCGAAATGACTTCAATCTTGATTACAAGAGACGAAGGGTTGATCTATTTTTTCTCGATGGCGACTTCGTTCACGAAAACCGCGCTGGGAGCGGAAGGTGTGGGAAAAGACATTAACATGATCGTGGGGAACGGCTATGCGAAAGGCCATGCGGATCAGACGCTGAATATCCTCAGAGAATCCAAAGAAGTGAGAAGTTTATTTGAAAAATTATATGTGTAACAAATGCAAAATTATGGATATGGCAAAAAGAAGAAAAGAGCTTTTCCCGAATGCGACGGATGAGCAATGGAACGACTGGAAATGGCAAGTGAAAAATAGAATCGAGAGACTTGACGAGTTAAAGAAATACATTGATTTGACTTCCGAAGAGGAGGAGGGCGTGGCGAAATCGCTGCAAACATTGCGCATGGCCATCACACCGTATTACATGACGTTGATTGATCCTGAAGATCGAAACTGCCCCGTGCGGAAGCAGGCAATCCCGACCGGTTCCGAAACCCATCAGGCGGCGGCCGACCTGCTTGACCCGCTGCATGAGGACGAGGATTCTCCAGTTCCCGGGCTGACCCACCGTTATCCCGATCGTGTGTTGTTCTTGATCACGGACCAATGTTCGATGTATTGCCGTCATTGCACCCGGCGCCGTTTTGCCGGTCAGACGGATGCGGAATCGCCCTCGGAACGTATACAGAAAGCGATTGACTACATCGCCCGTGCGCCACAAGTGCGTGATGTATTGCTTTCGGGTGGCGATGCGTTGATGGTGAGCGACAAGATGTTGGAGTCAATCATCGAGCGGCTTCGGGCTATTCCCCACGTGGAGATCATCCGGATGGGCACTCGCACACCAGTGGTTTGCCCGCAACGTATCACCGATGATTTGGTAAACATGTTGAAGAAATACCATCCGATTTGGGTGAACACGCACTTCAACCATTCTAAAGAGATTACACCAGAGGCGGCGGAGGCGTGTGCCAAGTTGGCCAATGCGGGAATCCCGTTGGGCAATCAGTCCGTTTTGCTACGTGGTGTGAACGATTGTGTGCACGTGATGAAAAAATTAGTGCACAACCTGGTGAAAATCAGAGTGCGGCCATATTATATCTATCAATGCGACCTATCCATGGGATTGGAGCATTTCCGAACACCTGTTTCCAAAGGGATTGAGATCATTGAGAACTTACGCGGACACACATCTGGCTATGCGGTACCTACTTTCGTGGTGGATGCGCCGGGCGGTGGTGGCAAAACGCCTGTGATGCCCACCTACGTCATCTCACAATCCCCAAACCGCGTGGTGCTAAGAAACTTCGAAGGGGTGATCACCACCTACACCGAACCGGAATGCTATACCGAAGATTGCCAATGTGAAGATTGTCAAAAAGACAATCCCGCCGAAGGCGTGGCGGGATTGTTGAGCGGAAATCAGTTGTCGTTAGAACCGGAAGGACTTTCCCGAAAAAAAAGGCACAATTGAAATTATGAGTTAATGATAGTGGGGAATTAGGTGACTTTTCCCCCATTTTAATTCTTAATTTTTAAATCTTTCCTCTGACTTCTTTCCACTGCTCATCCGACAACTTCGCCCCGGTGGTTTCCACCAAGCGAGCGGAGAGGAGGGAGGCGAGTTCGCCGGTTTTTTCGATGGGCAGGCCGTTCATTAGGCCATATAGGAACCCGGCGGCGTAGATGTCGCCGGCACCGTTGGTGTCGATACAGTTAGCGGGTTGGGGAGCGATGGTGGTCACTTGACCGTGCACGCTGGCCAACGAGCCGCGGTAGCCGATTTTCACCACGGCCACCTCGCAATACTTTGCCAGTTCTCCCAGAGCCTCATACTCTTCCTTTCCGGTGAACGCTTTTGCCTCCTCTTCATTGGCGAAGATGATGTCAACGTATTCTTCCAACAGCATCTTAATGAAATCGCGGTTAAGTTCCACCAAATTATAGCTGGCCATATCCATTGCGATTTTCAGACCGTGTTCTTTGGCGTATTGACACACCTTCAAAATCAGATCGCGGTTGAAAATGAGGTAGCCTTCTACCAATATATAATGATAATCTTGGAAAATCTCCTTTTTGATCTCCTCCGGGGTCATCATGGCGGCTGCACCGAGGTAAGTGGCAAAGGTGCGCTCCGCATCGTCCGTCATCAGCGTGGTGGCGATGCCGGTGTCCGTGTCCGTATAGATTAGGTGGTCGTTGATTTTGCTATTTCGGAGGTCGGAGGAGAAGAAACTGCCGGCATGATCTTGGCTTATTTTACCAATAAAGCCTGTTTCCACGCCCAGCCGCGCCAGCCCGTGTATTGTGTTCGCCGTGGAGCCGCCGGAAGCAGTCACTTGTTTCATTCCGCCAATAGCCTTGTGGAGATCCCGTTTTGTCTGATGATCAATCATCTCCATCCCGCCCTTTTTCAATGCAAACCGTTGAAGCAGTTCATCTTCCTGAATATTCACAATAATGTCCACCAATGCGTTGCCAATACCGATAATTTTGCTCATAGAATCGTGATTTTTTAGGTGGCAAAAATAGGAAAAATATCTCGCATCCACGTAGGCGGCAAGCGTTCGTAAGTATGCAAGGGGTATTCCTTTTTAAGTTTTTTGACGAAACAGATCTCTTGTATCGGCAAGTCTATTTTCAATCGCAGGTTCTCAGGCAGGTGCAAATACACCGACTGGCTATATTGCACGGTCAGGGGAAATGAGCAGGATATCCGGTTGAAATTCGCAATGGGAATAACCTTCTCCGTAATCTTCCTGTCCCCGTTTAACAATACGAAAGTGATTGTGTAACAGGTAAGATAGAAGTTGCACCGATTATGCGCAATGACGTGTTTACATTAGTTGTTTTTTATTATTTTTGCGCTCGTAAACGCCGAGGATAATAGAGTTTACGTAAATTAGATTTGTTATATAACGCGCATGTGCGTATCTTTGCCTCATGAAATATACCGAGCATAAAAATAATCCAAAAACTTTCCGTTCGCTGACAGGTTTGA
>JAITVP010000003.1 GCA_031285725.1 Bacteroidales bacterium | reverse complement strand
TTACTGTTATTCCCGCAGTTTTAACAAAGAAAAACCATCAGCGAGGGTCATTATTTTTGCGGAAAATTCCGCAGAGTGGATTTTCGCCCTGTACGGAGCGTGGAAAAACGGTGGCATCGCCATTCCTGTAGATTCGCACAGCACGGAAGGTGAACTTTCATACATTGTCAAAGATGTGCATCCGGATTTAATCTTCACTTCGGAAGAGCAAAAAGCAATGGTTACCCATGTCTTGCAATCATCAGGCGTGAATGTTCCTATCTATACCTATAAAGATATTGACATTTCGGACGTGGAGACGGTGACTTCTATGGCATTCTCTCCTGATGATATCGAAAAAACGGCACTAATCAACTATACTTCCGGAACTACCGGTTTCTCTAAAGGCGTAATGCTCTCGTTCAAAAACATGTTCTACATCGTGGATTCGGTTTCCAATTATATCGAAATTTTCAGGGAAGACCGCAATACGATGGTACTACTCCCCACACACCATATTCTCCCGCTCATGGGATCAATCGTTACTCCGTTACAGACCGGGGCAACCATTTATGTGGCCGAAAGTTTGGCGCCAGATGTGATTATCAACACGTTGGTAAAAGGGAAAATCGCTATTATCATTGGCGTGCCTCGCTTGTACGAGACATTGGCCAAAGGCATCATGTCAAAGATAAATGCCGGATTTTTAACGAGATCTATCTACAAATTGGCTAGAATGATTAATAGTCAGGCATTTTCAAAGAAAATCTTCAAATCTGTACATGATAAATTCGGCGGACACATCCGTTTCATGGTTTGCGGAGGTGCCGCCTTGCCTACGGAAGTTGGGAAAATATACAAAACACTTGGATTTGAAGTGCTTGAGGGTTATGGAATGACCGAAACGGCACCGTTGATTACCTTTACGCACCCCGGAAAGTGGAGGATCGGCTACTCCGGCTATCCGCTAAAAGGGATGGATCTCAAAATCGAGGATGGGGAAGTTTGTGTCAGGGGAGATAATGTGATGCAGGGTTACTACAACAAGCCCGCTGAAACGGCGAAAGCGATTGTGGATGGCTGGTTACACACCGGTGATATTGGTTTTTTGGATAAAAAAGGGCTGAAATTGACTGGGCGCAAGAAAGAGTTGATGGTAACTTCCAATGGAAAAAACATTGATCCTGTGGAAATTGAGACCGAATTTTACAAAATCGCCGCTTTCGTTAAAGAGGTTGGTATTTTCATGCACGAGGAAGTAATTCAAGCCATCATTTATCCTGATATGAATGCGGTAAGAGCCAGCGACATCCAAAATTTGCATGAGCAAGCAAGATTGGCGATACTGGCTTTAAATGAGAAAGTTGCACCTTACAAACGGGTAAAAGGTTTCCACTTTATTTCCGAGGAGTTGCCTAAAACGAAATTGGGAAAAGTACAACGGTTCAAATTTCCCGAATTAATAACGAAAAAAGAAATTGACACACAAGAAGATCGCAAGGAATATAGCCAACAATATATATTACTTCGAAACTTCATTGAGAATGAAACTGGTATTATCGCCAACGAAAATGCTCATTTTGAGATAGATCTTGCCATGGATTCGCTGTCAAAAGTATCCTTATTGGCCTATATTGAGACCACATTCGGGATCACCTTGAATGAAACCCACTTGCATGAATTAGACACGCTGGGCAAACTCAACCAGTATATCGAAGAAAAAAATACCGGTATAAATTTATCAAAAAAGACGGAATGGAAGGATATTTTGACAGCAAAAATATCCAATTTAACACTTCCGGGAGTGGGATTGACGAACAAAACCCTTAACTTCATCATTCGTTATCTGTTACGGATTGTTTACCGCTATAAGAGCAGGGGAATGGCCAATATTCCTGATGAACCGTGCATTTTGGTAGCTAACCATCAGAGCATGCTGGATGGCGTTTTGATTACATCCACTTTAAATCGAAAGATTAATAAAAATACATATCTATTTGCAAAAGAAAAACATTGGAAAAACTGGATCATGAGTTTTATGGCCAGGAAAAACAATGTGATTTTGATGGACATCAACCATAATTTAAAGGAGGCTATTCAGAAATTGTCATACGTATTGCAAAACGGAAAAAATGTGATCATTTTTCCGGAAGGAACACGTTCCAAAACCGGCATTCGTGATTTTAAAGACACTTTTGCTATTTTGAGTAAAGAGTTGAATATTCCTATTGTTCCCATTGCGATAAACGGAGCTGATCGCGCCGTTTATCAAAAAATTAAATTCCCAAGATATTTCTCTCGATTATCCATCGATTTTTTGGAAACCATCTATCCTAAAGCGGAAGAAAGTTACCAGGATTTGAAAAATAGAGTAAAAGAAACTATTGCATCGAAATTGAAACGTTAATTTCAAATATTTCCTATTTTTGCAGTTTGTAAAATCGCTATGATATGGAAGTTGAAATCAAGAAATGCGTAGAGATGTTGAAACAAGACAAAATCATCCTCTACCCCACCGATACGGTGTGGGGAATAGGTTGTGATGCCACAAATGAGGAAGCTATTGCCCGGATATTCCGAATCAAGCAACGGCATGAGAGCAAAAGCATGTTGATTTTATTGGATAAAAGCGATCGCCTGCCGTTGTATGTGGAGAAAATACCCTTGATCGCTTGGGACTTAATCTCTCATGCTTATCGCCCCACAACGTTTATCTATCCCACGGCAAAGAATTTGCCTAAACAGCTCATCCATCCAGACGGCACGATCGCCATCCGTATCGTCAATGATCCGTTTTGCAAAAAATTAATCTCGGCCTTAGGGAAACCCATCATTTCCACTTCTGCCAACCTTTCCGGAGAGGAGACACCACGTACGTATGGTGAAATTTCCGGAGAGATGATTCGAAAGGTGGATCATGTTGTTCCAGAGAAGTTTAGCACTTCATTTGACTTTCAGCCCTCCAGACTGATCCGTTTCATTGACGATTACAATTTCGTCATAATCAGAGAGTAGCAGATGAAAAACGCCATTTTCCCAGGTTCTTTCGACCCGATTACCAGAGGACACGAGAACATTGTCTGGCGAGCAGCCTCATTGTTCGACATGGTTTATCTTTGCCTCGGTATGAATGCCAATAAAAATTGTCTATTCTCTCTTGAAAGCCGCTTGGCGTGGCTGGAAGCCGTTGCGCAACAGTTTGACAATGTGCTTGCTATCACTTACGAAGGGTTGACGGTGGATTTGTGTGAAAAAGTGGAGGCTAAGTATATCATCCGTGGCATACGAAACGAAGGGGATTTCCGTTATGAGAACGATATTGCGCAAACAAACAAGCTTTTAAATCCTTCAATCGAAACGGTTTTTTGGGCAACCGCTCCGGAATTTTCGCATCTGAGTTCCAGCATCGTCCGAGATATTTACAAAAATAACGGAAATTATAAGCAGTTTCTACCGGATATTATTGACGAATGAAGATAAAAGAAACGAATAAAACACGATTCATTCTACTGTTAACCAGTATGTTTTGCGTTTTCCATTCGTTTCATCTAACAGGACAACCCAAAGAAAACTTATTCATTAACAGTAGCACACCGTTACCTTCCGGCGAAACAGTACGCCTTCTCATTACCGATGATTATATCACCAATAAGGTCGTAACACTTTGCGAAACAACCATCTCAGACAAACACACTTTCCAGCTTGCCACCACGATCAACCAAATCCATTTGGCACAATTGGCTATCCGGACTTCAAGAGCTGAATTTTTCATTGTGCCCGATTGGCGTTATCCACTGGAAATTGAAATGGATTCCGTGTTATTTGAGTTTTTTGATCCGGGTATGTTGGGTGGTTTTTTACAGATCAAGAACTTGGATTTTGACACAAATGACCTTAATCTAAAGATCAATTATTTTTTGGCTTTCTATGAATCATTGCTTCAAGAGTATGATATTAACATCCTGTATTTCAAAGAAAAAAATGCTTATGATTCCGTGATAAACGAATTAGCAAAACGATTTCCCCTTGAGTATGAACCCGACAATTTCTATAAATCCTATATCTATTATACCGTTGCGCAATTAGACAAAGTCATCTATGCTAAATCTCCCGATTTGCTGTATAAAAAATATTTCGACAATGAATATATTTTGTACAATAATCCAGCATATATGCAATTTTTCAGGGATTTTTATTCCAACTATCTTTATTCCTCATTTCATATTTCCAAATCAATGTTGAATGAATATATAAACAATGCGCCCAATTACCCTGCCTTGTTCAATGAAGTCGGGAAAGATCGTTATTTGGTGAATGAGCGGTTACGCGAGTTGGTGTTGATTCTCAATTTATGGCAATATTTTAACCACGAAGAGTTTAGTCAAAGAAACATTGTTAAATTGATCGAATATATCGCTGTAAACACCCATTTCCCAGAACACAAGAAAATTGTTGACAATATCTTGGAAATCATAGAAAACAATCAATACGGCAAAACATTACCGAAGTTTGTCTTCAAAAACGAGAAAGATAAAAATGTTAAAATCAATCAATTTAAAGGCAAATGGATCTATTTGCATTTTTACAGCAACTATTGCGAAGAGTGTATCCGTGAAATGCTAATTATCAAAGAGTTGCAGGAAAAATTTAAGGATGATATCACTTTTGTAAGTATCTCATTGGATTTGGATTATAATCAATTCAAATTATTCAAGGAAGAATTTAAGATGTTTGATTGGGAATTTGTCCATTTTAACGATCAGTATGAGTGGCTAATTGCCATGGACGTTTACACATTGCCCGAAAATATTTTGCTGAATCCCAATGGAGAGATCGCATTGCGCAACGCACCAGATCCCAACCGGGAACTCTCTCTTTTTTTGGAACGATTGCTTTATAAAGAGAAAGATCAGCGAATTAACCCGATGTTTTACCGGCCAAACGAATAGTCTTACGTTTGATTTTTCAACATCGGAACAAAACTGCAATCGCCCAGTTCTTCATATTCAAACTTGTCATCAGCTATCTTACTTATCTTCAACATTTTTTGTTTTCCATCAGTTTCCAATGGCGTGATCATAAAGCCGCCTATTTTCAATTGCCGTAGAAGTTTTTCCGGGATACAGGGTGGTGCACAAGTAATCAACACTTTGTCGAAAGGAGCCAAACGAGGCAATCCTTCATAACCATCTCCGTAGTGCACATAAATCCCGTTTTTAAATTCTTTTAACAATTCCATGGCTCGCCGCGCCAAACTTATGTCTCTTTCTATGGTGTAAACGCGCGCACCCAACACGTCCAAAATCGCAGACTGAAAGCCTGTCCCAGTACCTATTTCCAGAATTTTATCCCCCGTTTGCACATCCAGCAATTGAGTTTGCCAAGCCACAGTAACCGGATTGGAAATCGTTTGTCCATTATGAGACGGTAAAGCTCTTATTTCGTATATCATACGGTGTTTGAACGATTGATCAAACCAATGGCGCGGACGTTCTTCAAAGGCCTTCAAAACCCGTTCCGCAAATCCCATTTTCCGCAACTCAGCAATCATTTCCCGCCGTTGCGGCAACATATAATTTTCCTTACCAATCTGCCTGTCTTCGCACAAGGCTATATTTTTCATACTATTCTATTTTATTGCAAAGATAAAATTATCTATGCCTTTTTTCGCAGGAAGCGACAATACAAAAGTACAATAAAAAAGTCAAGGCTGTTTGTTATCCGTCGTATCCGTCAAAATATATCCACCGTTTGCGTAAAGGCATTGGATGGTACGGCTTCGATGAAACTTGTGGCGGTCATTTCATCGTAGTCTTCCCCCTCTATTTTGAAAATAAGGTTTCCCCAGCCAGCCAGCAATATGGTATATCCTTCGGAAGTTCCACCGACCACCCTACAACTTTTGCCAACAATGGTCTGATTTGGTTTTCTTTCAACGTACGGAAGCATTAACAGATACTTTTCTTTGTCATCGTATGTGTATGCTGCGATTATTTGGGAACTCCACGCATCGTTCCACGGAGCGACGGTAGTCATATCTATCCACCCCTCGTCTACGTCATAGAGATAGTATTTTTTTGCAATGCCGTCGAAAATGAAGACATTCTGTTCACCATCGCTGTTCCATGTGTCAAGGCGACATTGTTTTCCGTACTCGTCAAAGGAGAGCGCAGAGCGGTTGCTGCCGTTGTGGTCGTAGTGTATGGAAGCGGCCTTGATGGCAAATGAGCCGCCGCCTGTCATGGGTCGCACATGCACTGTGGCTTTCCGGATATCGCTGCCAGCTGTAGCGGTAATGACGGCATCGCCTTCGGCAAGACCTGTAAAGGTTACTTCGGAGCCGTTGTCTGTCATGCCGATAATATCGGCGGGACTAACGTCAAACGTTACGTCCGTTTTGCCATCGAAGGGCCTCCATGAATCGCTGCCCCACACCGTAATGGTAAACTCTTTGCCTGCACCTTCATTAGAGTTAGAACCATTGTCGGGCTTTTCGCACGAAACTGAGATAAACATTGTTGCTACAAGGCAGGTAATTGCCGTTGCCACGTTCCTCAAATTGAAAATTCTTTTTGTCATTCTTGTTACTGTTTAATTGTTTGTTAATTTATGTTTCTGTTGTCGGTCGTTTCAACTCAGTTCAACGACCATTTAGAGTTTCGGACACTGAACCTTGTCGAAAGAAAGTCAAAGTATCCGGTTAATTATTCCCAATCATCTCCTGCGTTTGAATCACTTTTCCCTTTTTATCAAACGTTTCGGTTTTTACCGCACCAATGCCTTTTGCATACCATGTCAGGGTTGTACCTTCGATTTTAACACCCATTGCGGAGGAGTTAACCTTTTGCAAAATTTTGTAGCAGCGGAAAGTTCCTGCTTCGGTGGTAACGCTTTCTTCGGCGATCACCTTACATTCGGTCATTGCGGCAGTGCAGTTGATAAAGCCGATTTTTATCTTTGCAGAAGCATCGGGCAATGCCTGTCCGACAGAAAGATTATTCGGGATTGTCATAGCAGTGCCGCTTGCCTGTACGCCTTCGAGTCCTTCCATTGCGGCAAACATGCTTTTGAGGTCGAGGTACATGAGGTGGTCTTTCACCACCACTCTGAAATTAAATACCATGGGCTGCCCGTTGCCACCGGTAAGCGGCTTGCCTTCGGAGTCGAGCATTTCGCTTTGATAATCAATCGCAAAAGCATTCTTTGAGCCGACAATATTTGTAATGGTGTTGCGGGTCTGCGCTGTGATTTTACCCTTGTCGTCCTTAGCGGCAAAAGTCTGCACACTGCCTTTTTTCATCGCAAAGAAAGTCCATTCGCTTTCGGACGGCGTATAGGGTGTATTTTCCACTTGTGGAATTTCCACATCGGGTACCTGTAACGTTGCCATCTCATTTGCATAGATGGCACTGTCGAGTCTGTTTATGGCTTTCACGGCTTCTTCTTCGCCTTTTTGGTGTTCTTTTTCAGTGTCTTCAAAGGCTTTGTCAATGGCTTTTTCGACTTGTTCCTCTGCCTCTTTTTCTACTGCGCGTTCCACTCCGCGCTTTATAGCACCCCCAATCCCCCATTGAGCATTAGCTTTTCCGCAGGTTAAAATGAACACGGAAAGAAGAACTGAAACCTGTATTAAATTTTTCATATTACATTGTGTATGGTTTTTATGTTTGCAAAATTATCACATAATATAAATATCTCAAATAGGGATTTGCTCTATTTCATACAGGTAATTTTACCTATATGAAATTATGACAATTGAAGAAATACATGTTATCTTTGTATTTTTAAATTGCATCTATCTTCTTATGCGTAAACAGATCATAGAAGCCAAACTGTAAGGCGAAACGGAAGGGATGGAAATGGCATAAATTGAATGAAATTGATATAAAAACCATACTTTATGTACCGCCTTATTATTGTAGAAGACCACATTTTGTTTCGAATGGGCATCAGCAGCGCACTTGCTTCGCACAGCAATATTTGCAGTGTGGTGGGAGAGGCGGGTAGTTGTGCCGATTTTTTCGCACTGCTTGCAAAAACCGAAGCCGACCTTGTGCTGCTCGACATCGGTTTGCCTGATATGAACGGAATTGAGATTGTAAAGCGTCTTAAAAAGGAGTTTCCCCATATTAAAATTTTGGTCTTTTCGGCCGAAAACAGCGCAAGAACAATAAAAAGTATGGTTGAGGCAGGCATTAACGGTT
>JAITVP010000181.1 GCA_031285725.1 Bacteroidales bacterium | reverse complement strand
AGGCAGGCATTAACGGTTTTATCAGCAAACGGCAAAGCAATACTTTTGATTTGATAAATGCGATCAATTCCGTGATGAATAACGAAGAATATTTCGGGCGCGATATTACCGCTTTAATCTACGATATTTTTATCTCAAAAAAATACGACATTCCTTTTACCGAACGCGAAAGAGAGATTATTTCTATTTGTCATAAAGGACTACAAAGCAAGGAAATCGCCGCTCAACTCAACATCAGTGCTAAAACCGTAGAAAATCACAAGACAAACATTTTCAAAAAGCTGGGAATAAACAATACCGTTGAGCTTGTCAATTGGGCCCTCAAAAATGAATTGATTGATTTAACATAATGATTATGAAACATATCACTGCACTTATTATAGCTTTATGTTTTGCTACAAGCGCATTGGCCAACTCGTATGGCAATCAGCAAACAATGGATTCGCTCGAAAATATTCTGGCCACTAAACAGCCCAAAGGCGAAGAACTGGCAAATCTTTATTCCGATTTGATGTGGGGGTATTCGCGCTTCGATATCGAAAAATCAGTCTTTTACATTCGCAAGCAGATTGCTTTGTGCGAAAAGGAGAAAATCTGGATGCCATTGTCTGAAGCTTACCGCCAGCTTGGCATTTCATATCTGAAACTTGGCAGGGAAGATAGTATCATGTATTACCTCGACAAAGCATTGCAGGTGATTGACGAGATGGAAAAAGAGGAAAAGTATTCCGAACAAAATATTGACGATGTACGTTCAAAAACGTATGGTTCCATCGGGCAATACTACGGCATTACGGGAAAATACCGGCAGGCCACGGAATATTTCATCAAAGCATTGAAAATTTTTGAAAAACAGGGGTGGAAGCGCGACGAGGCAATCACCCATTCAAATATCGGACAGAACTTTGTTCTTATCGGCAACACCGAAGAGGCTATGAAACACTTCAAAAAGCTGAAAGAAATCGGTGAGGAAATCGAAGATTATTCTTTAGTGATGTATGGTAACCGATCAATGGGCAGTGCCTGTTTGGCGATGAAAGAGTACGACAATGCACTGAAATATGCGCAGGAGGCATATCGCTTTCTTGAAAATCATCCCGAGGACGTGCAGAATCACACTACCGTTTCCAATATTATGGCGATGGCTTATCTGGAAAAAGAAAACAGCGATTTGGAAGCGGAAAAGTATGCCGTTCAGGCTTTGGAACTTGCCCGAAAAACAGGTTTTATGCAGGAAAAAGCCAAATCGTTAGTGGTGCTTGCATCTGTTTATATGAAAAAAAACGACTGGAAAAAGGCGATTGCTTTGGCAAACGACGCACTTGCATGCAATGCGGGTGAAAATGAAATCAATCTCAAGATGTACGAGTTGCTAACGAAAAGTTACAGCTACTTGCACATGCCTGACAAGGCCGCCGTATATTTCAACCTGTTTTCGGAGCTGCAAATATCTCACTCCAATAGCGAATTTCAACAGTCGCTTGCGGAGATGCTGACCAAGTATGAAAACGAAAAAAAACAGCTCAAAATAGAAGAGCAGCAGCAAATTATTGAGAAACACACCGCAGAACGAATCGTGTTTGCCGCAGGTTTGGCGGCGGCGGCAATCATTCTCGTCCTGCTGTGCTGTCTGCTTCGTCTGCGCAAAAAGCGCAACCGCGAACTTGCCGAAATGAATGCCACAAAGGACAAGTTTTTCAGTATAATTTCGCACGACCTTAAAAATCCCGCCATAGCCCAGCGCAATGCCTTGCAACAGTTGCTCGACTATTCGGACAATTTCGATGAAAATAAGCGGCTTAACTATTACCGCGAATTACTAAAATCTGCTGACAATCAGGCAGAGTTATTGCATAACCTGCTGAACTGGACGCAACTGCAAACGGGTAGAATGCCCTGTAATCCTGTCAAATTTGACTTGAGTTCCGCGCTTCGTTCCGATATTGCCATCATTCAAAATCTTGCAGAGCGCAAACAAATTGATTTTGAGGTTCATATACCCGATGTTGCCATTGTTTTTGCTGACAGGAACATCCTGAACATCGTTATCCGCAATCTGCTTACCAATGCGGTAAAGTTTACGGGCGAAAGCGGAAAAATAACACTGGTAATAGAACAGACAGGTGACAAACACATTGTATCCGTAACCGACACAGGCACAGGAATGACCCACAAAACGGTGCAAAACCTGTTTGATTTCAACAAAACACACACAACACTTGGCACGTTGGGCGAAAGCGGAAGTGGTCTTGGGCTGATCGTGTGCAAAGAACTTTTAGAAAAAAACAATGCACAACTCCGAATCGAAAGCGAAATTGGCAAAGGGAGCCGGTTTTGGTTTGCAATTCACTGAACATTAACAATAATTCTTCAACAATTCCGCAATTTGCACGGCATTCGTGGCGGCACCTTTGCGGAGATTGTCGGCGACAATCCAAAGATTGAGGGCGTTTTCAACGGATTCATCGCGACGGATTCGTCCCACAAAAACATCATCTTTCCCCTGGGCATACAATGGCATAGGATATTCATTCAGGGCGGGAGTATCCAACACGGTGATACCCGGCATATTTTGCAACAACCGTTTCACCTCATTCAGTTCAAAATCATGGTGAAACTGCACATTCACCGATTCCGAATGGGCACCCAGCACCGGTACGCGCACCACTGTTGCCGTCACTTGAATCGATGAGTCTCCTAAGATTTTGCGTGTTTCATTGAGTAATTTGGTCTCTTCGGTGGTATAACCGCTCTCTTCAAAATTTCCGCCGTGTGGCAATACATTCAAGTCGATCGGATAGGGATAGGCCATGTCGGGATGCTCCCCTACTCGTTCGCCCAACAACTGCTTCACGGCTTTCACGCCGGTGCCACTCACTGATTGATAAGTCGAAACAACGATGCGTTTGATTTTGTAAGTTGCGTGTAACGAAGCCAAAGCCAACACCATCTGAATGGTTGAACAGTTAGGATTGGCGATAATGTGATCTTTCGGCTTCAAGATCGCGCCGTTGATTTCGGGCACTATCAGCGGGATGTGGTCATACGTACGCCAAGCAGAAGAATTGTCTATCACGTAAGTGCCTTGCTCGGCAAAGAGAGGTGCATATTGCAGGGAAGTTGCACCTCCAGCAGAAAAAAGCGCAATGTTGGGTTTTGCCACGATCGCCTCTGCCATGGATCTCACGTTCCATTTTCTTCCGGCAAACTCAATCTCTTTCCCCACCGATTTCTCGGAAGCCACGGGTAAGAGTTCACAATCTCCGAATCCTCTCTCTTCCAATACTTTCAATATAACATTGCCAACTAAACCGGTTACTCCAACCACTGCTATTTTCATATATTTAACTTTGAATTATTTTTTTATTAACAACTATTGACTTTCGATTGCAAATATAGTACTTTTGTCTTCTCATAAATACTCAACCATCTAAAACCAACTTATAGGGCTATGAAAAAATGCGATTCCCTTATTACCTTAATTTTACTGATTATTTCCCATAACGTATCCTCACAAATTCACGATCAATTCGGGGAACTTAACTTATTGCCTGATTATTGGAATGGCGATCGCAACACATTCATAATCAATACAGATGGAGAATTGCAACTCTCTACAGCAGAAGCTGGCAGTTCTTATTTATCAACCCAAATCCCCCAATATCACGAAAATACGGAATGGCGCTACACCCTCCGGATTCCATTTTCGCCATCGGCCAACAATTACGTTCGATTCTGGCTGATGGCCGATCAGGAAGATTTGCTGCATGAAAACCGAAAAGGGATTTTCCTGCAACTGGGAGAAAACGGCAATGCTGATGCCATTGAGTTACGTCGAATCGCCAATAAACAAGAAACTGTGATCTGTCGCGGGGAAAACGGAAAGGTTTCCACCTCCTTTCATCTTGGCATTAAGGTATTAAAAGATGAAAATCATCACTGGAAAATTTATATTGATGAAACGCTCTTCGGTTATTTCGTGTTAGATAGCGAAGAAACGCATAGCACTGATAATCTTCCCTATATGGGGTTATCGTGTCATTATACCAGCAGCAATAGCAAGAAATTCTTTTTCGAAGAGATATATTATGGTACTCCTTGGGTGGACACACTCCCTGCGAAGATAGAATATGTTACAACTCAACAAGATATGCAATCAATCCGCATTGGATTTTCCAAAGCGCTTTTTCCAGGGCAAATACTTTATAATGAGAATTTCCGGATTATCGAAGATAACATTCATCCCATAGAATGCCAATTTAGTGACACGAAATATCAGGAAATTTTGATCCGATTTGCATATTCTTTTACCGAATACAATCCAAAACATTTGCAAATCAATAATTTAACAGACATTAATAACAATTCCATTCCTGAACATATCACGGGTATCATCTTTTCAAAAATCCGGCGAAACGATGTGGTTATTCACGAAATCATGGCCGACCCAAGTCCGGCGGTCGGACTTCCCGAAGCGGAATATATTGAGATTCATAATCGAAAATCAAACACTATCACATTGAAAAACTGGAAATTGCAAATTGGAAAAACAGTACGGGATCTACCGGAAATAACATTGGAAGGAAATGGGTACGCATTGATTGTATCCTCGGTCAACAAACCGTTATACAGCGAGTTGAATAATAGCCACGCACTCTCTTCGCTATCCATTACCGATGGCGGGCAACAAATAATATTGTATGATAATGACGATGAGGCAATACACTCGGTTACATTCAAGAGCGGTTGGCATCGGGAGATGATCAAGCGGAACGGCGGCTGGTCGTTGGAGATGATCGACAACGGCAATCCATGCCATGGTGTTTCAAACTGGAATTCATCGATTTCACCTAATGGCGGCACACCAGGATTCGCTAATTCCATCGCCAAAAGCAATAAAGATATTGTCAGTCCTGAAATAGAGCGGGTCACGCTAATTGACTCTTTATGCGTGAAGCTCTTTTTCACCGAGCAAGTTCGCATCGAAGAAGATGTTGAAAATATTTTCCAAATCGATCGAGGGATTAAAATTTCACGCATAACGGAAGTACCTCCGGATTTCCAATCACTACTCATCTATCTTGAAACACCCATTACGACAAGCAAAACATACACGTTGACGGTATGGGGAAATGTCTACGATTGTGCGGATTGGAAAGTGCATCCAAATAGTTGGATACAGTTCGGCATTCCGTCATCTGCACAAAAAAACGATCTGATTATCAATGAAATAATGCTTTTCTCTTCGAGTGATGGGGATTATGTCGAAGTGTACAATCGTTCTTCTAAGATCATCGAGATGGGAAATGTGTTGTTGGGTAGTGGTGGGGATAGCATCCCGCAGAAGGCCGTCGCAGCGATTAGCGGTGGAGGACAGCTTCTTCCCGGAAATTATTTGGTTATTTGTGAAAACAAAACAACTACATTGAAACAGTATTTTACCCCATTTCCCGAAAGGCTGATCACAAATGACTCTTTCCCGTCGTATGCCCAAAGCGGTGGCATCATTTCATTGACCAATAGAGAATTACAAACTATCGACCGCTTACCTTACGATGAGAAGATGCACTACTGTCTACTTTCTTCCATCAATGATGTCTCGTTGGAACGCATACACTTCAATGCGGAAACCGCTAATCGGGAGAGTTGGAAATCGGCAGCGGCTTCCATCGGATATGGCACTCCGGGATACCTCAATTCTCAATATATAGATTGGGCGGAATTGGAAGATCAATTTGAAATTACTCCGGAAATCATCTCCCCGAATCAAGACGGATTCGATGATTATGTTACCATCCGCTGTCAGTTTCTGGATCCCGAAAATCGGGTCACTATTTCCATTTTCGATCCGACGGGAAATCCGGTTAAAAGATTGATTAACAATCAATATTGCGGCACGGAAGCACTATTCACCTGGGACGGCACCTCCCTGCAGGAGACCTGCGTACCGCCCGGATTCTACGTTATCCTCATTGAATATTGGAACCAGAACGGGAAAAGCAAGAAAGTGAAGAAAGTGGTGGGGGTAAGATGAAATACAGGATTACCGGTCGGGTGACCCAAAGTCATCCGACCGGTAATCCTGTATTTCACCTCTTCACAAACTCCACACTTCGTTTTAAAAAGTCCGTCAATTTGTCACCTTTTAACAAATTTTGAGACAACAAGGCGATATCGATGAGTTGTTCGGCTACCTCTTTCTTTTTATCATCATCTTCCGTGGTGAGGATCGTTTGCACTAACGGATGGTTAGCATTGACGATTAGATTATAGTTTTCAAATCCCCCAAACATCTGTTTTTGCCCCGACATTCTCTCCATGTCTTGATAACGGCGCATGAATTCGTTCTGGGTGATCATCACCGGCAAATCTGTCTCGCTCAGATTCTCAATCTGAACGGTGAAACGACCTTTTTCCACGTTTTCCTCATAAACCTCTTTCAACTTTTTAATCTCGTCTTCGGAAAGTTTAGAGGGA
>JAITVP010000175.1 GCA_031285725.1 Bacteroidales bacterium | reverse complement strand
GGGCTGCTGCCGATTACAAGCATAAGCATTTACTATCTTGAAGCTTTTGCCCAATTTTTCAGCCAACCAAGTTTGTTTTATACCTTTCTCGTTTAGGATTTCCTTTAACCGATTCATATTGCTACGATATTGATATACGGGCACAAATATAGGAAATATATTCGGATAATAATACCCGCGTTAGCCTTCCTGCATCATTTAAATGTTTCTCTCAAACTAATCTATCAATACCATAGTAAAACCAACAAGGTTACTTTTCTCCGATAATCCTCAACCATTCAACTTCTCCAGTCGCATAACGATCGAGGTCTGGCTCCGACCCATTTTTTGTGCAATATACTTGACGCTCTTACCCTCTTGATGTAGTTTGAGCAAAAATTGATCTGCGGTGGATGTCCATCGCTTGCCGGAATTGCGGTGTGGTTGGTAGCTCTCTCCGCTTACTTGTTCGGGATGCAGAAACTCATCGACAAAAATTGACGGGAACCGCCTGTCGTATAGCACTATCGTTTTGATCTTGGCTCGCGTGATTGCTACATAGAACAGCCTGCGTTCTTCGCCATAGGGGAATTGGTCGTTCCCCGTCAGTACATAGTTAAGCACGGGGGCATCACTAACCAGCGAAGGAAAACCGTAAGTATCTTTATTGCATTGGAGTAGAATTACATAATCGGCTTCCAGCCCTTTCGATTTATGGACGGTCAAAAATTCGATCTCCCTGCCTTCGATATTATAGAAGAACTTGTTGCCTCGTTTTATGGATTTGTACATAAAAGAGAGGTAATAATCGTCAAAAGAGTATCGTCCCAACAGGAATATCGACTTATCGGGAGGAATTTGCGCGATTATTCGTCCGATGGTGTTGCAGTAGTCAGCTCGGTCATAAGTGTAAAATTCCAACTCTGTTTTGGCTTCAGTGTTGAACGAACGAATACTCTTTTTAATCTGGGCATCATTTTGTTGGATGAATTGCGAAGACAGGCCGACTAATGGCTCTCCGAATCGGTATGTCGTTTCTATCTTATTGATTTCGGTGAAGCCGAAATAGTTTGGGAATTGATTGAAAAGAGCCATATCACTTCCCGAAAAGCGGTAGATGGATTGCCAATCGTCACCTACGCAGTAGAGTTTCGCAGGAGGAGCACCCTCACGCAAAACTTTCAGGAAATTGTATCGATCAACCGATATATCCTGAAATTCATCCACAATAATGTAGTCATATTCAACGGGGTGAGTAGAACGGCAAATCTCCGTAGCTTGCAAAATGGCATCCGTGAAATCTATCTGCCCCCTTGCTGTCAGAGCCTCAACGTAACGCTCGTAAACAGGCTGAAAGATATTCCTGATAATGAACCGGCTACGGTCATCGCGCGCCCGCCCCGCTTGCTGCAACACTTCTGTTATGGATTTACAACTCGATTTTGCCAGCGTTATGAATGTCGCCACCAGCCGGATGAACGCTTTCTCCTGCTTGCTGCCTTTGGGTAAAACCAAATCGTATAACTCTGCATCTGACTTTTCCCGAATAGGAACACCCGCGTTTTCCAACAACGCTTTCAGTACATCCTTAATATCAGACTGATAAAAATCCGCGCTTGATGTTGTTAGCAGTTCCGTTCCGAACTTTTCGTGGGCGGCCTTTTTCCATAGAATGCTGTCATTATATTTTTGGTTGGCCTCTTCATAAGTAATACCCTTGTCTTTTGCAAACCATGCTGGCACACGCCCGTATTCATTCACTCCAAAATGTTCCAGATAGATGCGTTTCCGCTTCTCATCCTGCTCGAACCAAATTGAGAAGTCGGGCTTGTATTGAGAGTGCATTTCGTCTGCCAACGGATGCTCGTAGGGTTCTTCGTACTTGAATTTGATACCCAGCGAAGAGAGCACAAAGCAGATTTTCTGCTCCTGCTCGCTTCGGACATAGATCGTCTGCCCATCCATATCGGGGAGCAGGGCTTTCAGCTGTACCCTTTTCTGTTCGGAGAGTTGCTCCCTGCGTTCGTTTTTACGCCGCTCCCAATCGGCTTCCTGCGTTTGATAATTGGCGAAATACTCGACCACGCTTTTCTTGAACTGCGATTGATCTAACAGATTGTGATAAATTTTCACGAACAGTGCATCCGTGTTGTCGCAAATCGACGGTTTAACCCCTGTCGCCTGCCCAATCAAATCAATAGCCAATTTATGAAATGTATATCCCCGCAATCCCGGTGTCGCCAGACGTTCGGTCAGTTCGGCAGCGGCTTTATTCGTGTAACTTATCAGTAGAATACGATTCGGGTCTATGCACTTTATCTCGGTCAGATATTTGACCTTGCCGATGATGGATGACGTTTTTCCGCTCCCGGCACTGCTCACAACCAAGCAATTATCCTCCTCCGATATAATGGAACGTCTCTGCTGCTTGTCCAACGGATATTTCAGGCAATGGTCGAAGAAATCACTGTGCTTTTCAAGCAGGTGCTTGATAACCTTTTTATTATGATATTTGACAAGGCTTGGGATCGCCTCATAGTCATAAATAAGATTTGTAATAGCTTCCGGCGGCTTGATGCCAAAGGTGACGAGCTTCTTATTGACTGACGATGCCTCCTCGAAAATATCTGCATAGTGATTGGCAAATTGCTTCTCTTGCAACGAGGATATGACTTGCCCGGTAAATGAACGTTCAAAATCTGCCTCAATGTCGATTCCGAAACTTTCATAGGCATGATGGAGTGGTGTCTTTGCATTGTAATCCCAGCCCTGCTCAAAAGAGGGTGTGAGTGAAATCCTATCCGATAACTCCTTAACTTCTTTTTTTAGCCGCGCTCGCCGCATTATCACCGCAGCAATAGCAACTATGGCAAGACAAATCACTATGGCAAGCAGCGTAGTCATTGGACGAGATAATTTCTGCGTTAAATAGATGCCAAAGATAGTAAATATGTGAGAAACAGGAAAAATAGCACATAGTACTTTCTCTTATTTAGGTATCGCTTGTATTTGTTTACAGCAATCACCTGTTCACAAACAGCCATCCGACAAAAGCGAACATTCATTTAGCTACTTTCTTTTAATCTTACATTCTCCTCCCCCTATTCTTCTTCTGAGCCACTGGCGGTTTCACCGTCTGTTCTTCTTTCTGAGTTTTTGGTAATCTCGGATCGCACCATGATTCTTTGTATTCTACATCGGACTTGTTTTCTTTGACCGTATTTGACAAAGGTTTCGGGATGCTCTTTCCTGAAAAATGGAGGATTGGTTGACTTTCCCTCATTTTTTATGTTCTCACTGTTTCGAATTAAATTTAAAGATCAAGTCTCCCCCACTCTCTTCCCATTTGGAAGGAACGGTGAGTTCCAAAAACAAGAATTTCAGTATTTCATACTCCAAACGGAAAGTCATGTTTGACGTATTCTCGTCATCTTTGGCGCCGATGTTCTGTTCGTAGCTGACGAAGATATTGTTGGTGATATATTTGCCGACATTCAACGACATCCCCGTGAAGGAGTTGTTGCTTTTCAATTCAATATAATCGACATTCAACAAACTGCCGAGAATCTTGGTGAGTTCCGAGGATACCAACGAAGAAGCGGCGCTTTTGGCCATGTCAGCGGCATCCATGCTGAAAGAGACCGCTTGGTGCTGGCTCGATGTCAGGGCGTCCATACTCATCCCAAAGACAATGTAGGAGATAGCGTCACCCTCGCTAACACTCTCCCCGTCGACCGAGAAAGCCAATTCCGGTTTTTCGAGATTACCGGAGAGGTCAAGTTTTAACTCTTTTTTATTCCGTTCGGGATCGCGGAACGTATAAATTGCCTCGAGACTCAACAACGGATTCAACTCTTGTCCGCCTTGGAACGTGATTGTGCCTTCTTTGATCAGGAACACTTTGCTCATCAATTCATATTGCCCCCGCACGATGTCGATATTGCCGAAAATTTCGAAAAAATCACGGTGTTTAATTAGATCAACATCGCCGGAAAGTTCGATGCGCATATCGTCGTTTCTAATCCACATGTTGTGGGGAATTTTCACTTTGATATCGCCTCGCAGGTTGTCCAAAAAGTCAAAATTTCGGCTTGATGTGTCACTTTCCGTTTCCGGTTTTTCCACAACGGCCAACGTGCTGCTGTCGATGCGATTTCGTTCCATCTCTTGCACTAACAAAGGTTTGGATATGGACGACGTGCTGCTTCCTCCTAATAGGTTTATCACGGCCGGAAGGTAAACCTGCGTCTCAGGAATGGTGATGTTCCCTGAGAAATAGACACTGTCTTGATCCGATTGCAGGCGGATTTTCCCGTCTAATTCGGTATTGTATTGTTTATGGTTGATGGGACGGAATTGGTCGAACAAGATCTCCATGTTGGCTTGTGTCAGTTCGCCTGTCAAAAGTGATTGGTCGAATGCGGCTTCTCCCTTGGCGTTCATCGTGCCCACACGATGGGTCAGCAACTTTTTATCGAGACTTTCAATGTGGAGTGTGTCAATGGTGATGAGGTCTTGGTTGATGTTGATATTGGCGGTAATATTTTGATAATTAACCCCGTAAAGTTCATTTTCGACACTGCCTGTCGGAATGTTAAGGTAGCCGTTAACCTTCGGATTGCCAAACGTGCCGGTAAGATCAATATGGCTGTTGAGGGATCCACCGATCCCATCCACAGGCAGAAACATACGAATCATGGCCAACGGCAATTCGGAGATGATGAGCTTGACGGAAATGGAATCCTCGTCTTGCGGCACAACGTCGAACCGCATACTGTCTAAGGCTATGTGCGCAGGCATACGGGCGGCGAGATATAGTTTGCCGCTATCTTTCGGAATCAAGGAAAAGAACGCCTTCGTCTCCTGATCCCGGTAAATCAATTTTCCCATCAAACTATCCAACCCATATTCGGCAAACGAGGCTTTATCAATATACACATTTCCAATGATTTGCGGATTGTCCGCTTCACTTGTTATGGCAAGAGCCAGATTTAGTTCACCAACAATAGGTTGGTTGATTTCGAGAATCGGCAACAGTTTGGCGACATCCAGATTTTCGATAATGGCATTGAAATCTTGCTTCCCATTCCGATTGATCACGCCATGTAAGTCAATCTTTTGCTTATGGTCATTTTTATTGAAGAGAATGAAGTTGTCTACCCAATAACTGTCATTCCAAATCTCGATTCTCGCGAGACTGTCGCATTGTTCCCATGCATAATCACGGTAGGCAAACTCAAGTCCTTGAAGAATGGCGACAATGGTATCGGTAAGGCGGACATCTCCCTGCAAACTTAGGTCAATCATCGGTCCGTGCACATTCAAATCCGTCGTGTAATTTGTTAAATCCGTCGACAAACCAAGAGAAAGCGTATCGAAAGTGAAATCCTGAATCACAACATGATGGGCATTCACACATCCGTTGATAGTCATGGAATCTTTTGCAATGGAAGCTAATGCTTTGGCACAAAGTGAATCCAGATAGTACGACTCAAATTGGGTATATCCTATACTGAGGTCGAGATTTGTTTGTAAATTCTCTGGTTTTCCGTTTAGATGGGCGTTGAGTTTCAATGAGGATTGCAAACTCTCCATTTCGGGAATATCCAAGAACTTTTTGATTTTTTCCAAAGTATCAATAGAGGCGAAAAGTTTGAGATCCGATGTGTCGATGAGATTGTAATTCCCTTCTGCCGTAACATATGCACCTAAAGCATTGATATTTAATTTATGGATAATGATATTTTGTCGATCATAATCCAGACGGGTTTGGATCGAATCGATTTCCATGCCGAAAAATCGGGAAGGGAAAAGGTTCAAGTCTGCAGAAGCGTGCAGCGTTTTGTAATCGAAACCAATACCGGAAACGTTGAGAGCCATGTTTATAGCACCATCAAAACCGGGATCGTTCAGCAAGAGAGCGGGATTGAGATCGTATGTTTTCGCATCAAGTTGATAACGAGGATTTTGCCCTAAAATTCCTGTTACATTGGGATGCGCCGTTATTTCACCGAAATCGCCTTGTCCATATAACGAAGCATCCACATCACCCTTATCATAAAATCCATTCAACCGGATTTCATCCAAATTGTAGCGCAATGCTTTGGAGTTGCGCAGATGCACGCCCAATTCTGTACAGGCCGTTTCGGGTGTGATGCCGCTACCTTTGGCTTTCAAATCGCCGCTCAACGAATATTTCATATCGGAATTATCTAACCAATATGCTATATCTAAATTATTTACACGCAAATTCAACTCATAATCTGGAATAATGATGTCCGAGCTATCCGCCAATAAGGCATCCAATAGTTTATCGCTGTTAAATTGTAAAAAAAGACCATTTTCATTCTCCATCAGTTTTATTTCTCCGTCAATTTCACTCTTTACCAATGTGGCGGATAAGGAGAGTTCCGGTTTTGCCTGCGTAGAAATATCTGGCAATATCCATGCAAATTCTTCTAAAATTATGGGATGTGTACTGAGGTTTATGGAAGATTTCTCCTGCAAGTCAAAATGATAAAGTCCGCTTATATTGATCTCGTTTTGAACGGTTTGTAAAGAAAATGATGACAATTCGATCATTTGGGGAGTACCTTTCACTTTCAGTGCCAGCTTTTGCAATACCACATCGGGTTGACAGGCATTGAAAGAGAACTTCTCAATCTCCCCGCCATAACTTTCCGCACTGTAGCTTCCTAATGCCATAAGTTGCAGATTGTCAATCTTTGACGGGATGATCGAATCCAATGCCCCAATGACGATCTCCCCATCAATCAAACTGAGTTTATCCACGGCGATGAGCATATTGAAAGACGATGGTGTGCTATCCTCCGGTGTAGGTTTGAGCCAATGTGCGAAACTCCAACTGGAATCGTTGAGTTGCTCCAAGAAAACGTATGGTTTTTCTATTTCAATCTTGTTTACTTTTATCTCATTATCCAACAACGATTTAAGTTTGTATTTGAGATTGATGGCAGCGATGAAGGCGATCGTGTCCTGCTCATCCGAAAGCAATAATAAGTTTTCCAATTCCAAATGAGAGAAGAAATTACCCCTGATTTTCCCCACTGACAATGTCCCGTTCAATATTTTATTCACCTGGTTTTCAGCAATTTTCACCACCTGTCTCTTTCCCAACGGTGTTTGGATGAAAAGCAATGCCAACCCCACCAGCAGCAAAATGCCACCAAAGATCATGGCGATGATTTTTAAGATCTTTTTTGCTGTTTTCATCTCATTTCTTCATTTTCAAACTATGTATAACCCCAAACTCTCATCTTCTAAAAAGCTTGCCCCACACTCAACACAAACCGCACCGCTTTGTTCTCGCTGGCAATCGGCATGCCAATGTCAATGCGGATCGGGCCGATAGGCGTATTGAGCCGAAGGCCGCCGCCGACCGTGTATTCAAGGGTTTTCAAATTGTATTGTGCGCTCGGCTCCCACACGTTGCCGAAATCGGTAAATGCCGCCAACTCGAGGCGCCAAAAGAGAGGGTGTCGTACCTCAACGTTCATTTCGATAATACTATTTCCACCTTCGGGGGAACCATCCGCAGCAAGCGGACCTAGCATGGAGCGCTGCCAGCCCCGGTTGGAGTTGGCCCCACCAGAGTAGAAACGATCTTCCACCGGAACACCGTTCCCCGTGATGACCGCACCTCCCATCCCCCGAAAAGCAAGTGTAAACTCTTTGATTTTAAAATATTTACGAACATCAACCCAATATTTGAAATAGTCATGCTCTCCACCGAAAATGTACCCGTTCACCTTGCAACCGATCGTCACCGTCCACCCCTTCTCCGGCGAAGTGACCGGATCGGCATTGCTGAATGTGAAGGCAGTGGAAATACCTGATTTATTGTAAAATACACTTTTCACAGAGCCTCTGGTCTCGACGGAAGCTTTGCCATAGTCTGTCTCATCTTTCACCCTTTCAAAGTAATAGGTCAACGCCATACTGAAATATTTGTTAAAAAAGTAGGTTAAGGGCACGTTTACCCCCAATCGCTGAATCACGTAAGCCGGATCATTGATTTTTTCTACGAAGGGATTGACTGCGAGCGAGAGTTTGCGAACGAAAAACCGGGGTTCCGTCCACGTGAGCCTCACATGATAAGGATATATGGAGGAATATTTTGCAAAGAGATTCAGCCGGCTGGTGCCGCCAAAAAGTCCTCGGCAGGTGACATCGGCAAAAGCTCTGAATTGATCCTCCGTACCATAGCCAACCCCGAATTTGCTTGTCCAGCGGGGGATTTCCTGGATGGTGATGCGTATCGGGACGGGATTAAGGCGGGTATTGTAATTTGTTTGCGGCGAGATGGATACGATGCGGAAATTCTGCAAGTCATAGATCTGGCTGCGCATTCTCTCTAACGAACGGTTCGAATACCGATCGCCGGGTTGGAAGGTGAACTGTTTTCGTATGTAACACTCTTTGGTGTAATTATTTCCGATGACCGCCACCTCGCCAAACTGGCAAATCTCGCCCGGAGTAACCAAGCAGGTAATATCCACTGTGTTACTATCCTCATCTAAATGCAGCGAAAACGAAGTGTTCACGTACACATATCCCTGAGCGATATACGCATCGTTGATCGTGCTGATGTCGTTGTATAAATTACCGTCACTGAATCGTTTACCATGCTGTAAAAGGAGATTTTTTTTCACTTTCCGGGTGATGTGGCTTTGGGCATCTTCTGAGGTCGCACCCAAAAATGTGAAATGCACTCCGTTGACTGTCACGTATTCCCCTTCTTCAATCAAAAAGTAGACATCCACTCGTTTTTTCTTCTTCCGATCTTTAAGGATTAATGTGTCAATGCTCGCCTCCGCATAGAGGTAGCCTTCGCTTTGATAGAAATTTTGCAATCTAATAAGTTCGTAATCAATAAGATCTTTGCTAAAAATCGATGGTTCTTTCTTTTTCACCACCCGTTTATAAATATTCGTGGAATTAATAGTGAGTTGGTCGTGCAGTGCGCTCTTGTCAAAAGCTTTATTTCCCTTAACTTTTATTCGTCGAATTTCGTAATTTTCTTGTGAAAACAGTTGAAAACCAAACAACAACAAGCCCAGAAACAATATGCTTCCGCCCCAGGCAGGTGAGAGTAAAACGGTGAGTGTTTTTATTTTCAAATTCTACGGTGTTTTTATAGCAATTGAACTTCTTCTGTACTATATCCGTCTTCAGCAAACCATCCTAAAATATCCGATGTTGAAATAATATTTAGAGCATCCGCAATGGCAGCCTCCAGCACTTCTTTGGTT
>JAITVP010000169.1 GCA_031285725.1 Bacteroidales bacterium | reverse complement strand
CGGTTTAGGAGGAAGTTACGGGTACGGGAAGGAGATCTGCAACTATTATGGTCGGGACACTGGCTCCAAATGGGGCATCAATTTCATTTTCGGGGTGGAATACCAATTCAAAATTCCGCTCACCATGCAACTCGACTTCCGTCCCGGCTATGGAAAACTTTCTGCAGCAACCAACCAACCGGGCATCATTAAAGATTTCAATTATTACGATTGGTCATTCGGATTGGGGGTGAGGTATTGCTTTGGGCAATAATTCAATGAGTTATTGATTTGCTATCTCCCGAAGCGCTTCGTTTAGCGATGTTTTTAAGTCGGTGGATTCTTTACGTTTACCGATGATGAGGGCGCAAGGGACTTGAAACGTGCCGGCGGGGAACTCTTTGGAATAGCTGCCGGGGATAACCACGGAATTAGCGGGAATTTCACCTTGATATTTCACAACATCCTTACCGGAGACATCCAGAATATGGGTGGATTGGGTCAGCACGACGTTGGCACCCAACACCGCTTTCTCCCTGATAATCACGCCTTCGACCACAATGCAGCGGGAACCGATGAAACAGTTGTCCTCAATGATGACGGGCGTGGCTTGCACCGGTTCTAGCACGCCGCCGATACCCACGCCACCGCTCAGGTGCACGTTTTTTCCGATCTGCGCACAGGAACCTACCGTCGCCCACGTGTCCACCATGGTGCCGGAATCGACATACGCCCCAATATTGACATAACTGGGCATCATGACCACGCCTGGTGCCAGATAGGAGCCGTAGCGTGCGATCCCGTGCGGTACCACTCTCACTTGCAACTCTTTATAGTTTTTTTTCAATGTAATCTTGTCGTGAAACTCAAACGGGCCAACTTCAACCGTTTCCATTTGCTGCATAGGGAAATAGAGCAATATCGCCTTCTTTAGCCACTCGTTCACTCGCCAGTCACCGTTGATTTTCTCCGCCACCCGGATTTCTCCACAGTCCAGCTGATCCACCACTCGGCGAATCTCCGCTTGCATCGCCGGATCATTCAGCAAATTCCGGTCGTTCCAGATTGTATCGATGAGTAGTTTTGTTTTTTCCATTTATTTGTTTTTTACTGTATTAGCATATAGATGACACAAATCTTACACATAATCACTAATTCAAACATTGAATATTGAGTCATTCCGGCCTCGGGATTTCCAATACCTCATAGATATTATTGATACCCAGTTGATTGTCGGCAAGGACAACCAAAATATCGTGAGATTCGATGATGGTGGAGCCGTTGGGAGTAAAGAACTTCTTGTTGCGGTTGATCATGGCGATGATGGAGTTAGGGGGAAATCGCAAGTCAATGATCTTTTGTCCCACGGCAATGTTGTCTTCAGGGACTTCGATCTCCACCATCCGGGTTTTGGCGTATTCGTCCAGAAATTGTTCCACATTCGATTTCTTTTTAATCTTTTCGGGCATGGAGACTTTCAGCCATTTTGCCACTTTTTCGAGCGTGGTGCCTTGCAACAACACGGAGGTAAGTGAGATGAAGAAGACAATGTTGAAGATGAGGTTGGCCTTTTCGATGCCGGCGATGAGCGGATAGGTGGCGAACACGATCGGTACCGCTCCCCGCAAGCCCACCCATGAAACGTAGACTTTGCTCCTCAACTTCATCTTAAACGGCAGCAACCCAATGAAAATGCTGAGTGGCCGCGCCACAAAGATCAGGAAAGCGGAAATTAGCAATCCCAATCCCGCCACCGGCAAAAGTTGTGACGGGAAGACCAACAGCCCCAACGTCAAGAAAAGCACGATTTGCATCAGCCACGCCAGCCCGTCGAACATTTTGAGTATGGTTTTTTTGTGGATTATATCTTGGTTCCCAAGGTATACACCACAAAGATAGATGGCTAAGAAACCATTCCCGCCGATGGCATCCGTGAAGGCGAACGTAAAGAAGAGTAGGGAAAGAACCAACACGGTGTACAAACCGTCCAGTTCCAATCGTATTCCATTGATAATCATTTTACTAACCTTGCCAAAGACAAAACCCATGATGGTGCCGAGAATCATCTGTCGGAGAAAAACCGGAATCACAGCTAAAAATCCCTGTTCGGGACTCATTACTAAACCTAAAAATGTGATAGTCAACACGTAAGCCATCGGGTCATTGCTTCCGCTTTCGAGTTCCAGCAGCGGGCGCAGGTTGTTTTTCAGTGCCATCTTCTTGGAGCGCAGGATCGAGAAAACGGCGGCGGCGTCAGTAGAGGAGACGATCGAGCCGAGCAGCAGCCCCTCATAAATAGTGAAATCAGTAATGAGCCAGATGAAGACACCCAATGTCAATGCTGTAATGAAAACCCCGATCGTGGAGAGTGTAATACCTTGAAAAAAAACCGGTTTAATTTCCTTCCAACGTGTGTCCAACCCGCCAGAAAAGAGGATAATGTTCAAGGATACAATGCCAATGAATTGCGCTATTTTGGGATCATTGAAATAGATTCCGCCAAAACCCTCCGATCCGGAAAGCATGCCGATGAACAAAAATAAAACCAAAGTCGGGATTCCGAAACGATATGAGGTTTTTCCCGCCACAACACTCATGAAAAGCAACACAGATCCTATAAGTAAAATGTTCTCTATCGTGATGCTCATCCAACTTAATTTTAAAGAATTAAGGAATCAAATAATATTCAAAAAGACCAACATGCCATGCCATATCGCTGTTTTTTGATTTGCCTCGCGAATATAACGAATTAATGATTCATACAGTAGTGAAAAAGATTAATAGGCTGAATGAACTCAGTGTATTGAACCTCTTTTTACTCTGATCAATACTCCATCCTCCAAATTAAGAACGTAGAGCAAAAAGTCCTCTTTTCCCGAATTGTTCCGGTGGTGGAAGCCGGCGATGAGGCCGTTTTTTTCTAAAGATTTCTTTGCATAATTGAAGTAGGCGGCAATTGTTTCTTTGGTATCTTGCTCTATGCCGGAACGCAGGGAGGTGGGCGAGAGTGCCGGAAGCCACCATTTCATGGAAAGTGAATCCCCGGTCGGTGCGTGCCAATGAAATATGTCCCAATCCTTGCCGTAACGTTTTCCATGTATGGGAAACATGTGTAGACTGGCCTCCGGATTTTTGAAGTAATCAATATCCTTTAAACTTAATGTATATACGGAAAGTTCCAATTGATTTTTTCCTAACGGGATCGGGGTTTCGTAACTGTATTTCAGGCTTGTCCGTTGCAGCGAAAACCCGAATACAAACTCATCTTCGGAAGCTTCTGAAGATGAGTGAGCGGAAATGATGAGAATGATAAGGGCTATGACAGCTAAAATAGCCGAAATAAAGGGAAAATATTCTTTGACCCAAGCGAGAAATCTACTCATTTTGTTGGATTTTCTCTTTCAACTCCGGTGTGTTGAATCCTTTTCGTTGCGCCTGTTTCCATGCCTTCACAGCTTCGGTCTTGTTGCCGAGCAATAGATAGGCATCGCCCAGTGCGACCAAAATGGCGGCAGAAAGTTGCGGCTCGAAGGCAAACATGGAAGCCTGGTTCAAGTAGTTGATTGCCTTGTCGGCTTGTTTCAGTTGCAGGTAGGCAAAACCGACATTGTAGAGCATCTCGGCATGGGTTGGGAAAAGCTCGGTGATCTCTTCCGCATTGTTCACAATCGTCTGATAATCTTTCAATTTCAACAATACGAAAAGATAATCAGCCCAAACGGTGTAATCGGTGCTGTTCAGAGACAGAACCTTCTCGAACATGATGCGGGCTTCAGCGTGGTACTCCTTCATAAACTGCATCGCCGCAATCATTTTCCAGCCTTCCACAGCATTGGGATGCGCTTCGGTCAACGCTTCTGCCAGTTGACGGGCTTTTTTCAATGTCTTCTCGTCTTTCACCTTAAATGCCTCATTGAAAGCATTGTGCATCTCGGTCATCTTACTCGCAATCGGCAAACTCGGATCTTTAAACGCTGTGAGTAAATATTTGAAAGCCTCGTCTTTTTTCTCTTTACTTTCGTAATAATCGGCTAACGTCATATTCAGCAGAGCATTATTTTTGTCTTTCGCCAGTGCGTTTTGCAGATAAGGATACGCTTTGTCGGGCATGTTGTTGATCATGTAGATTTTGGCGATTTCCACATAATACCGAATTTCGTCCGGATAGTTGACTAATAATTTTTCATATTCGCCTACTGCGCTTTTTATATCATTCTGATGTAGGTAGATGCTCTTTTTCACATCCACGATGTCGTCATGATGGCCGATGAGATTCTCCAAACGATCGTATGTTTTGATCGCTTCGGCAAACTTTTCTTGTTGTAAATAGGCATCCCCTAAGGCGATCAAGTAATATTCGTTGTCGGGTTTCAACTGGGTCGCCTCTTCCCATAACTTTGAGGATTGCTTGTAATCCCGCAATTGATCTTGAATTGTAGCCATTTCGATCAAATACCACTCGTTATTTTTGTCTATTTTGCGGGCTTCTTCCATGTAGTATGCTGCTCCGTTGTAGTCTTTTTGCGCACTTCGTATCTTGCTCAGCATGTAAAACGCCGCATCATTCTTCGGATTTTGCGAGATAACGGTACGGAAATCCTGCTCCGCCTGCGTGAAATTGTCAGAATAAAAGGCCCGCAATCCATCTGCATACGAGACCGACTGTTTCCGTTGATCCTCGTTCAGGGGCGGCATTTCCTCCAACCGTTGCCGTTTCTGTGCCCCTGCGGAGAAGGAGATAAAAAGGGAAATCAGTAAAAAAATAGAGGTTCTTTTCATAAAATTGGTTGTTTAACGGGGAAAAGGGATTTATATTTTGCTGTTAAGGCGTTGAGATGTTAATCTGCCAAATCCATGTTTTTATCGTTGCTTATTGCTTTCCGTTATAGATATAAGCCTAGTGTCTCTAACGGCGGCCGCTATGCCCAAATCCGCCCTCGCCTCGTTCGGTTTCGTTCAGCTTCTCCACTTCGATCCATTCCACTTGTTCGTGTTTGGCGATGACCATTTGGGCCACGCGTTCGCCGTCAGTGATTTCGAAATCCTCATTGGAAAGATTGGCGAGGATGATCTTGATCTCCCCGCGGTAGTCGGCATCAATGGTGCCGGGGGCGTTGACGATGGTGATGCCGTGTTTAGCCGCCAAGCCGCTGCGGGGACGGATCTGCGCCTCAAAACCCGCTGGAAGTTCGATGAACAAGCCCGTCGGGATGAGTGCCCTCTCCAAGGGTTTTAGTAAAATGGGCGATTCCAGATTGGCCCGCAGATCCATACCGGCGGATTGCGCCGTGGCATAATGCGGTAGCGGATGTTTGGATTTATTCACAATGTTGCATCTCATCATGATATTTATCTTTTTATGATGGTTAAAATATATTTTTTATCAACGAAGAAAACCGTTATGGCATAGAAGGTGATCAGAATGGTGTGGAAAACCAATCGCCATGCCATTGATTCAATATTTAACAGCGTGGAAAATAGATAGATAGATACGGATAGGAGGATGTAGAAGACGATGCGTCCCACTTTGTAATCCACATAATAGTATTTCTGACCCAAAAAGTAAGAGACTATCATCATGGCAAAATAACAGGCGAACGTGGCCCATGCCGAACCCAAGTAACCGCAAATGGGAATTAGTAACGCATTTAGTCCCAACGTGATTACAGCACCCATGATGGAAATGTACGCGCCGCTCCGTGTTCGATCTGTTAGTTTATACCAGATTGAAAGATTGTAAAAAATGCCCAAAAACAGGTTCGCCAATAACAAAATCGGGACAATATTCAGCCCGACCCGGTAGGCAGGGGAGACGAAATATTGCACGATGTCCATGTAAAGCATGATTCCCAAAAAAATGAGCGAACAGACCATTACAAAAATAGACATGATGTCCGAGTAGGCTTGTTTGGCGTTGGCATCTTTGGATTTATTGAAAAAATAAGGCTCGGCGGCGTATTTGAAAGCTTGGATAAAAATTGTCATCATGATAGAGATTTTGTAGCAGGCGCTGTAAATCCCAACGTTTGCTTGGGCAATATCAGGTGGGGAAAGCCGTCTCAGTAAAATCCGATCCATCGTTTCGTTGACAATGCCTGCCAGTCCGAAAATCATCAACGGTAATCCATACGCCATCATCATCTTCCACAACTCTTTATCGAAGACAATTCGGATTTTGAATAGTTCCGGGAGCAACATGAAAAGTGTCACAATGCTGGCGATCAGGTTGGCCACGAAAATGTATCCCACCCCGATTTCCGTGTTGTACACTGCGTGTACCAAATCGGGGGCGATTTTCTCTTGCAGCAGATACGGACAAAGCAACAAAAAGAAGAGGTTAAAGACAATATTGACCAGTATATTGGTGATTTTAACAAATGCAAACCGCAGCGGACGCATTTGCCATCGCAGCGAAGCGAAGAAAATCGAGGTGAACGCATCCATCCCGATAATGATCGACAGCCACGTAACATATTCAGGATGATTGGAATAGTTGAGACCATTGGCAATCTGTTGCGAAAAGATGGTTGCTAACACCACGAAGATTAACGAGGAGGTGAGTAGCGAGAGCACCACGGTGGAGAAGCATCTTTTTTTGTACTCTTCGATCTGGGAGTAGCGGAAATAGGCGGTTTCCATGCCGTAGGTCAAGATCACGATGAAGAGGCTTACCCAGGCGTACATCTCGCCCACCACGCCGTATTGTGCGGGATTGCCAAATACGTAGGTATGCAGTGGCACGAGCAGATAATTCAGTAATCGTCCCACGATCGTGGTCACGCCGTAGAGTACCGTTTGTCCCGCTAAATCTTTGATTGCCGTCAAAAGTTGGTAGTTTTAGAGTGTATGCCTAATACGGCAGGTCATCGTCTGCCACCAACGTGAACCCGCCGGTGTCTATCTCGTCGTCGTTGAAACTGGCATTAATGGTGAACTCGGTGTTGTTGCTGATTCCCGCACTGGGGGAGGAGAGCTGGTAGTTTGCCTCAACGTCGCAGAAACGGGTGAATTGGCTTTGGAACCGCACGCGGATGTTATCTGTGGAACCGTGCCGGTTTTTCTGTACCATCAGTTCTGCCAATCCGTTGGACGGCATGTTGTCCTCGAACGTTTCCAATTGATAATACTCGGGACGGTAGATGAAAAGCACCATGTCGGCATCCTGCTCGATAGACCCCGATTCACGTAAATCGGAAAGTTGTGGGCGTTTAGTACCGGCTCGTTTCTCCACTTCACGAGAGAGTTGCGACAGTGCGATTACCGGCACCTGTAAATCCTTAGCCAACGCCTTCAACGACCGGGAAATATAACTGATCTCCTGTTCGCGATTTCCTTTCCCTTTTTGACTGCCATCACTGTCGCCCTGCATCAATTGCAAATAATCGACAATGATGAGCTGTATGTCGTGTTGATGTTTCAACCGGCGGCATTTCGCCCGCAAATCGAAAACGGAGAGTGCCGGCGTGTCATCGATGATCAGTTTCTCGTTGTTCAACGTTCGGATTTTTTCCATGAGCACGATCCACTCGGAATCGGTGAGTTTCCCTTTGGATATCTTTTCGGCCGGGATGCCCGATTCGATAGCAAAAAGACGGTGAACCAATTGGGTGGCAGACATTTCCAGCGAGAAGAAAGCGACCGCCGTATTGTGGTCGATCGCCGCATTGCGGGCAATGGAGAGCACGAAAGACGTTTTTCCCATCCCCGGACGAGCTGCCAGAATGATCAGATCCGATTTCTGCCAACCGCCTGTTTTCTCGTCAATTGCTTGAATGCCGGTCGGAACACCATGGAAAGCGCCTCCTTGATTGCGAATTTCGGTGAGTTCATCTAATGCCTTCTTAACCACTAAATTTAGTTCTTTACTATCTCTCTTGAAATTATTTTGGATAATGTTAAAAAGTTCCGTCTCCGCTTTATCTAGCAACTGCAACACATCGTTCGATTCATCGTAAGCCTCTTTGATGATGCCATTGCATTTCCCGATTAATTCGCGCAGCACATATTTTTCCATGACGATGCGGGCATGGTATTCGATGTTGGCTGAAGAAGCCACGCTGTTGGTAAGTGAAGCCAAATAGCTCACGCCGCCAACGACCTCTAATTGCCCAGCTTTGCGTAATTTATTTGTAATAGAAAGAAGATCAATTGGTTGCATTTCTGAAAAAAGATCAAAAGCCGCTTTGTAGATATGTTGATGCGCTTCTTTATAGAACATCCGGTAGTCCAAAAAATCAATGATAATGCTCACGGCTGACGAGTCGATCATCAGGGCACCGAGCACGGCCTCCTCGAAATCGATGGCTTGTGGTGTGAGCTTGCCGATCGTTGCCAACGATGAGTCAATCGTGTTATATGAAAGTTTATTGCCAATCCGGATACCTGTATTTATCTCATTTGCCATAATTTATCCTATTTTGAAGTGCTTTTTTGGAAAGGGGCACAAAGGTAGGATTTTTTTTGGCATACAGACACGGAGAATATTCCAGTAATTTTCCTGATGATACAACTATTAACTGTTAACTGATTACTGCTTTTTCCCTATTTTTGCAATCCTTAAAAACTGACAACATGATTAACCGATATTCAAGACTCGAGATGAGCGCTCTTTGGACGGAAGAGGCGAAGTTTAACGCATATTTGCAAGTGGAGATCGAGGCGGCGGCGGCGTGGAGCCAGTTGGGTGTCATTCCTGTGGAGGATGTGGAGAAGATCCGGAAAAATGCCCGGTTCGATGTGGATCGGATCTACGAGATTGAAAAGGAGACGCGGCACGATATTGTGGCGTTCACGCGTAATGTGAGTGAATCGCTGGGCGAGGAGAAGAAATGGGTGCATTATGGTCTCACTTCCACCGATGTGGTGGACACCGCCAACGGCTATATCTTGAAACAGGTAAACGAGATTTTACGGAAAGATTTGCGGAAAATGTTGGAAACGCTGAAACGACGGGCTTACGAGTTTAAGATGACGCCATGCATCGGCCGGACGCACGGCGTGCACGCCGACATTACTTCGCTGGGATTGAAATGGACGTTGTGGTACGATGAGATGAGACGGAATATGGATCGCTTTGAACGGGCGGCGGCGGATGTCGAATGCGGCAAGATCAGCGGCGCCGTGGGCAATTTTGCCAACACCCCTCCGTTTGTGCAGGATTTCGTTTGCAAACGGCTGGGTATCCAATCGGCGGCTATTTCCACGCAAACCCTGCAACGCGATCGCCACGCATACTATATGGCAACGTTGGCGATCATGGCTTCCACCATCGAGAAGATGGCGACGGAGGTGCGCCACTGGCAACGCACGGAGCTACGCGAAGTGGAAGAGATGTTTGGCAAAGGACAAAAAGGCTCTTCTGCGATGCCCCACAAGCGCAACCCGATCGGGAGCGAGAATATATGTGGCTGTGCGCGTGTGATCCGGGGCTACATGGTGACTGCTTTCGAGAACGTTCCTTTGTGGCATGAACGCGACATCTCTCACTCCGCCGCCGAACGGATCATCCTTCCCGACGCCACAACCTTGCTCGATTATATGCTGAACCGGTTCGGCAATATTTTAGATAGTTTGGTGGTATTTCCCAAAAATATGTTGAAAAATATCTACCTTACCCATAAAGTGATCTTTGCCCAACGGGTGATGACCTCCCTCATCAACAAGGGACTCTCCCGCGAGGCTGCCTACGACCTCGTTCAACCCATCGCCATGACCGCTTGGCAAGAGGGAAAAGATTATAAGGAATTATTAGAAAATAATGACAAAGTAAAAAAATATCTCACCCCTCAGGAGATCGATGCCAACTTTACCTTAGATTATTACTTCACACAAGTGGATGCGATTTTCGAAAGGGTCTTTGATGGCAGCGACTGATATCCTCCCAAACACGTTCCCCGTTTTTCCCTTGTTTATACTCCATACCTAAAAACAACTACTTGTCTACTGGTTTACTGCTTAACTTCTCAATGCTCGCCTTTAATATCCCTTTCCCTATCAAACAGTGGATGCAGCGTTTTTTTACGCAGTACATGCTGCGGAGTTCGAGAATGGCTTGGGAAAAAAGAGCGCTGCGGTGGGGAAAACCACTTTCCTTGTAGAGTTTGGTGATGCGGTTTTCTTCAAACGCCATCTGTTCCAAGAGGTTGATGATCTCGATCTGTAGTTGTTCATTACCGTGGAAGGTGCCGTAGGCAAACAAGACCGGGATGACAGCGTTGATGATCAGCAATTGGATGGCTGTTTCCCCCAAGGCAACCGTTTGAATGGCGATTTCGGAGCCAAAGCGGTAGTGTGTTTCCCAATATGGATCGGCTTTACACCCAAACAGCGAGGCAAGATAGTCCGCATTTGTGTTCTCCTGGCAACGTTTGAAAATATCACCTTTTTTATATAAAAGATTCGCAAATTGGGCGATGCGTAAGCTTGGAAAGTTTTGTGGACGAAGTCGCAAATAGTTCCACGATTTTTCATAGATGGGAGTTAAACGATATTTATATCGTAAAAATTGATATTCCTGCGATAGAATCTGATAATAATCGTCTTCGCAATCGCCTTGCAACATTCCAGCTTGCCCGAATAACAGAGCCGCGATCTGGATTTTCACATGATTATGTTTTTGAATATACTTGAACGACAAACTTTTAGCTAACTCCTCGAAAGCCGTCGTATTGGTCTTGAATCCGAAAGCGATGGCGAGAAAACGGAAAAAGACCTCCTCCCAATTTTCTTGACAACTTGGAAGCATCTTCAAGATCAGTCGCTGTTTACGAAGCAATCTATCCAAGGCAAGTGATGACAGGAAGGATGTGAATTGCAAGGGTGTGATTTCCGAAAGTTGATTCTTGCAAGGCAACTCGTTGTGAGACAGTGTTAACCGTTGATACTCATCAAGCAGGTTTTGCGAAAGATAGTTTTTCAGTTCCAGCACTGGTATCGTCTCGCCGTTCTCGTAGAAAACATCGATATCGTGTTCATGCACCACATGCAAAACCACCGATTGGTACTTCAAATCCTGGTCGTGACCATGCTTGTGCCAATCGGAACTTTTCACGTGAAGTTCAATATCTCCGGCCCAGACGAAATCGTCAATGCGGATGATCGCCTCCTTGAAGTCGGGACCGGCATCCTGATGTGGGCATCCCGGGTGGACGATTTTCAATGCCTGCCCGTCTAATGTTTTGATTTCTTTGAAATTGTACAATGAATGTTGCCAAAGGTAGTGGAGAAGATGTTCAGTCATAGAAGTGAAATTTAGTGCGGCAAAGATAATATAATTTAATTTAAATTTAATTATTAATTTAAAATACGGAAAAAACGAAACGCTATCATTGTAAACTCTCCTGGCTCAACAACACATTTCCCTCATGTCAAATATGAAATATTTTTCTTTTAGTCGGTCTGTAGTGATTCCAAATAATAATAGTACCTTTGTCCCCGATAAAACGAAGTTTAACTCATTAAATTTAGAATTATGGCTGTGAAATACACCGTAACCGAAAAAGGTAATCCGCAAAAACCGGACGCATCTAAAAAAGGTACGTATCGTTTTGGAGAAGATGGCATATCGTAAAGTAATAGGCCCATTTGTGGCTTCATATTATTAGAATCATTATGGATATCATTAAATTAGAAGGAGAAGATAAACGGCTTTATGATCTGGTGGCTCATCTTGTGATGGATGAAGAAGTGTTAGCCTATAATCTAAATTACCCTTATAAAACATCTTTCGACTATGTATGGTTTGTTGCAGTCACGGATACAGGCGATACACTTGGTTTTATGCCTGTAAAGTTGGAAGAGAATAAGGCAAGAATAAACAATTATTATATTGCAGACGATGACGGCCTTGTTTTTTCGGCTCTGCTGAAAGAAATTGTCAATACGCTATCTTCTGATTATGAGATTGAATCTGTGGCACAAATACAACATATTCCAAATTTTGAACAGCATGGATTTACAGTTGTGCTTTATTGGAAAAGATATGTAAAAATGAAAGTGATCAGGAAAGATGAAGAAGAATGTTTATGAATTGGCCATGCAAAGAATAGGGATATTGTTCAATGAATTTGACAATATCTATATTTCCTTCTCTGGAGGAAAGGATAGCGGCGTCATGCTGAATCTTTGTATGCAGTATATGCGAAATAACAATCTAAAAAGAAAGATTGGGGTTTTTTACATGGACTATGAAATCCAATACAGCGAAACCGTTAAATATGTGGACAGGGTATTGCAATTAAATTCTGACCTTATTGAGGTATACCATGTCTGCATGCCATTTAAAGTGTCAACCTGTACTTCAATGCACCAGACGTATTGGCGCCCATGGGATGACGACAGCCAAGAATTTTGGGTTAGAAATATGCCGGAGAATTGCTATAAAAAAGAGAATTTCCCATTTTATAATCCGGCTATGTGGGACTCAGAGTTCTATATTCTTTTTTCTCAGTGGTATCACTTGTTGAAAAAAGCAAAAAAAACCTGTTGTCTGGTTGGGATACGCACCCAAGAAAGTTTTCATCGCTGGAGAACGATACACAGTAATAAAAGATATTCCACGTACCATAATTTGAAATGGACAAAACAGGTGTCGGAAAATATCTATAATGCTTATGTCATATATGATTGGTTAACAACGGATGTATGGACGGCTAACGGCCGTTTTGAATGGGATTATAACCGATTATATGATTTGTATTATCACGCCGGTGTGCCATTGGAAAAACAACGCGTAGCCAGTCCATTCCTCCTTGCGGCTCAGGAAAGTCTTCATCTTTACAGAGCCATCGATCCTGATACGTGGGGTAAGATGATTTGCCGTGTTAATGGGGTTAATTTTACAGCCCTTTATGGTAACACAACGGCTGTTGCTCAGAAAAAAATCACTCTTCCCGCCGGATACACATGGGAAAGTTACATGTATTTCCTTCTGTCTACTTTACCAGAGGAAACCCGCCAGAATTACTTGAAAAAATTGGCTGTAAGTATCAATTTTTGGCGTAAACGGGGAGGTTGCCTGCCTGAAAAAACGATAGAAAAACTAAACGACTGCGGTATCAAAATAGAAGTATTGAATCATTCGAATTATAATACCGCCAAGCGCCCTGTCAGGATGGAATATCAAGACGACGTTGAGGTTCCTGGTTTCAAATATCTTCCGACCTTCAAGCGCATGTGCATATGTATCCTCAGGAATGACCATTTGTGCAAATACATGGGATTCGCCATGACTAAAAAGGAAATGGAGAATCGAAAAAAGATTATGGATTTTTATCAAGATATGATACATGAGTAATGAACAAAACTATATGAGTCCCGTATATGCGGTTAGAGCGGTATCGATAGAGAAAATACAAGCCAACGCATACAATCCCAATGTTGTTGCTCCACCGGAAATGGAACTTCTTGAATTATCCATCTGGGAAGACGGTTACACGATGCCTTGCGTATGTTATTATTATCCGGAAGAAGATCACTATGAATTGGTGGATGGATTTCATAGATATCTGGTAATGAAAACTTCAAAGCGTATTTATGAACGGGAAAAAGGATGTTTGCCGGTAGCTGTGATAAACAAAGATTTGTCGAACCGTATGGTTTCGACAATCAGGCACAACCGTGCGCGCGGCATCCCTAATATTGCCTTGATGACCAATATTGTGGCGGAACTAAAAAAAGCAGGAATGAGTGATGGGTGGATTATCGAAAAGATAGGTATGGATAAAGACGAATTGCTTCGTCTTAAACAGATTTCGGGTTTAGCGGAGTTATTTGCAGATAAAAATTTTAGTGTGCCTAAAGAATAATTGGTCATGTGTTAAATCCGTTGCATTTGCAACCCAAAATAAACACAATATGAAAAACAATGTTACTTCTGATCTTATGGTTATCCATAACATTATCGTATTCCCAATCCCTGCAAGGTGGCTCGACAAAACTGCTGGGCGGTTTGACCAACGAAGATTTCTTTACGAAATCGGATCTTGTCTTTGACGGAGCATACTTAGGCCGCCAAGCCATTTATGAGACTACAGTTGACGGGAAAATAGACACGATTGTTGTCATTGACTACAGAGTCTTCAAGGTTTATAAGGGAGATCCATCTTTGAAATGGCAGACTATTCATGTGGCTTGCGAGAAGAGCAAGTTTATTTTCGGTCCTTTCTTATATTCAGACACCCTTGTCCCATTTGCTCCGAGACCGGAGTATTTTAAAAGCAAAACTGTTTATCCGGACTATTCGTACAGTATGGCTTCCATCTATTTCCTCTCCAAATCGGATGTGGCCGGTGATGGTTTTCCAGAGAGATTTTCTGCTGATCGGAGATATGATTTCCTGCACGATGACATGAGCCGGTTGTTTCTGTTTATAGCAATTGAACTTCTTCTGTACTATATCCGTCTTCAGCAAACCATCCTAAAATATCCGATGTTGAAATAATATTTAGAGCATCCGCAATGGCAGCCTCCAGCACTTCTTTGGTT
>JAITVP010000143.1 GCA_031285725.1 Bacteroidales bacterium | reverse complement strand
TTTTTCCCACTTGGACGCAACCACCGTATTGAACCGTAAAATTTCCGAGCTGGGTATTTTCCCTGCTGTGGATCCGTTGGATTCCACCTCGCGTATCCTCTCTCCGGACATCGTAGGCGAGGCACACTACAACACCGCGCAACGCGTGAAAGAAACCTTACAACGTTATCAAGAATTGCAAGATATCATCGCCATTTTGGGTATGGAAGAACTTTCGGAAGAAGACCGGAAAGTGGTGCATCGCGCACGCCGCGTGCAACGTTTCTTGTCGCAACCCTTCTTCATGTCGGAGCAATTCACCGGAATCCCAGGAAAATTCGTCAATATCGACGACACATTGAAAGGATTTAACATGATTTTGGACGGCGAACTGGATCACCTCTCCGAAACGGCTTTCAGTTTCGTGGGCACCATTGAGGAAGCTATTGAAAAGGGACGAAAAGAGATGGAAGCAGCGAGCAAGTAAATGGTCGGAAGTTAGGGGTTGGAAGTTAAGAGTTGAGTTTCATTTTCTCAACCTCCAGCTCACAATCCCTAACTCCTAACTCCCATCCCAAACAACAAACAATAAACAATATGGTTCTAGAAATAATAACCCCCGACAAAGTCATCTTCAACGGCGAAGTTTCCCTGGTGCAACTTCCGGGCAGGGATGGACTTTTTGAGATTCTGAAAAACCATGCGCCCCTCATTGCCAGCCTTAAACAAGGCAAAGCCAAAGTGGAAGTCAACGGCGAAAACCAATTCTTCGACCTCAACGGAGGTATCGTGGAAGTGCGGAATAATAAGGTTTTGGTACTGTCAGAATAAAAAAAGCCACACGTTGAAAACTAAACGAATTGACAGGTTAAGAATAACGTAATAAAACCGCTTTTGCCAATTCGCCAGCTAAAAAGCATGCGTAAAATCATCATTTTCTTCCTCGCCCTTTCCATCATTTCCTGTTTCAATTCCGGAAAGAAGTTTGAGGTGGATAGTTACGCCGATAGTATTATGGCGTATCAAAACAAAGCGTTAGTACAAATCGACACATTTTTCCAATCGCTTTTTTATCCCGATTACAATACGGTGGATTGCTACCAGAAAGCGGTTAATCAATTGAAAATATCACACTTACATCTCACTGAACTTGGCGATTTCAAAAACGATGAGCAACTGTATGACGAGGGACTCAATTATCTCCACTCTATTGACAATCTGCTTTCGTCCCAAGGGAAGAAGTTGTTGGAACTTCACGAGTTTCGAGATAGTTATGGTAATTTTTCATGGCGCAGAGAGATGGATTCGCTATGGCGCGCATCGTACCTGATCATCAATGCCGGACAACAAGATTTCGACTCCGTGTTAGTACTTTTTTTGGACAATCACGGTTTCAATATGATCATCGATACAGCCTTGACATCGAAATCTAATTTCGAAAATCTGCCGCAATATTTTCAATAAACCATGCTGACTAATTATCACACACATACGCATTCTGATCTTGTCAATCTAAAAAGACTCTTTCTTCCATTGCATTTGATGATCAATAGTTCCATAAATTGACAAAGGAGAGTTTTATTGACAGAATGTTGATCATTTATTCCGCATTATTCCTTTCATTTTTTAGAGAAAAAAAATTTACAAAAAAATATCTTCCACATCCCCTCTTTTATTATATTTGCCTCCGCATTTTTAACCCAAAATTCAACACGATGAAAAAGATCCACTCACCGCTTGTTTTGATTGTAATTCTTTTGATTGGATGTTCTATAAAACAGACGGTTCCCGACACAAATTTCACGCAATATGTGAACCCGTTTGTGGGAACCGATTTCCACGGACACACATATCCGGGGGCGTTGGTACCATTCGGGATGATCCAGCCCAGTCCCGACACCCGGTTGGATGGGTGGGATGGTTGTTCGGGATACCACTACTCGGACGACTTTGTTTACGGGTTCAGCCACACGCACCTCAGCGGCACCGGTTGCTTAGACTATGGCGACGTACTACTGATGCCGTTCATGAAGCAGGCGTCTGTCATTAACACTGAATACGGCAGTAAATTTTCGCACGACAATGAGGTTGCGCAACCGGGGTATTATGCTGTGACATTGGACAAAAATAACGTGAAAGTGGAATTGACCGCCACTCCGCGTGTGGCCGTGCATCGTTACACGTTTCCAGAATCATCTGAAACAAAGGGCATTATTTTGGATTTGAAACACCGGGATTTGGTTTTGGAAAGTGCGATAATGTATCATGAAGACGAGGGGAGGCTGGATGGATATCGAAACTCAAAATCATGGAGCGATAACCAGAAATTGCACTTCTCCATCCTTTTTTCGCAACCTGTCAAGAGTATCGAATATTATGTGGATGATCAACTGGTGCCAGATATGGGAATGGGAATTGAAGGCAAAAACTGTAAGGCAGTGGTCTATTTTGAAGATAATACAAAAGATATTGTGTTAAAAGTGGCTATTTCCGGAGACATTTTACAGGCGGCAGAGAAGAACCTTGTGGAAGTGCCCGATTTCAATTTCGACCGGGTGAGGGGTGAAGCGGATTCAATTTGGAATAAAGAGTTAGGCAAGATCGTGGTGGAAACCGAGGATATCGAAAAGAAGAGAGTGTTTTATACGGCTTTATACCACTGTTTCACAGCACCTTATCTTTTCACTAATATTGACGGTACGTATTGGGGACAAGACGGTAATATCCATAAAGCCACCGAAGGGCGGGAAGTGTATACCGTATTCTCGCTGTGGGATACCTATCGCGCATTGCATCCTCTTCTCTCACTGATCGATAGAAAACGAACAGAGGATTTTCTTTACACGTTTATGCGCCATTACGAACAAGGTGAACAATTACCCGTTTGGGAACTGGCCGGCCACGAAACGTGGTGCATGATTGGCTATCATTCCGTGCCGGTGATACTGGATGCCTATCGCAAGGGATTGATCAGCGATGACCCAAACGAGATGCTGGAAGCGATGGTGCACAGTGCTAAACTGAATAAGCTGGGGCGTCCCGAGTATGCGAAATATGGTTATATTCCGGCAGATATGGAACACGAGGATGTCTCCAAAACGTTGGAGTATGCGTATGATGATTGGGTGATCGCCCAATTCGCTAAGGAGATCGGCAATGAAGAGGTATATGAAGAATTTATAGAAAGATCACAATACTACAAGAATCTGTTAGATTTTAACGGATTTATGCACTCCAAAATCAACGGCGGATTTGAGAAGCCATTTAATCCGGCCGAGGTGAACAACCGTTTCACCGAAGGTAATTCTTGGCAATATTCAACGTATGTGCCACACGATTTGGCCACGTATATCGAACTTCTCGGTGGTAGGGACGTGGCAGAGCGCCATTTTGACTCCCTGTTCCATACCACCGCGCCGCTGGCGGGACGGGATCAGGTGGATGTTACCGGATTGATCGGGCAATATGCGCATGGCAACGAACCGAGCCATCACGCCGCTTATCTATACAATTATGTCGGAAGTCCTTGGAAAACACAGGAGTTGACCCGCCAGATCATGCGCGAATTCTACACGTCCAAACCCGACGGTTTATGTGGTAATGAGGATTGTGGACAAATGTCGGCGTGGTATGTGCTCAGTTCCATGGGATTCTATCCGGTTTGTCCGGGTGATAACCAGTACGCCATCGGCTCTCCGATTTTCGACAAAGTGACGATCCACTTAGGAAATGGCAAACAGTTTGTCATCACTTCCAAAAATCAAAGTGACAAAAACATCTACATCACATCTGCAAAATTGAACGGAAAGAAGTTGAAAAAATCATATTTAACATATAGCGACATCAAAAACGGTGCCAAACTCGATTTCGTGATGAACGACCAGCCAAACAAGACGTTATGGAGCGACGACACAGCGTTCCCTCCCAGCAAGGTGGAAGACAACCTGATCACGATGGTGCCAATCGTCTCCCCATCTGGCAAAATCTTCAGGGAGCAACTTGACATTGAACTTTTGCTATACCAACCCGCTGTGAAGGGTAATGCAACGATGCCGTATCCGGCGCAGACAGACATGATCTATTACACGTTGGATGGTAGTGAACCTACGAAGGAAGCTACCCAATATAGCAAACCAATTACAATCACCGAAAACACGGTCTTGAAGGCGGTTTCTTGGAATGAGAAAACCGGCTACAGCAAGGTGGTCGAATCGGAGTTCACGAAATTTGAAAAGGACAGGTTCATCAAAATCCTCACGGAGTATTCTCCGGCCTACACGGCGGGCGGCGATGATGGTCTGATCGACAATGTACGCGGGAAGTCCAATTTCAGTTTGGGTGGCTGGCAAGGTTACTGGGGTACCGATTTCGAGGCTATCGTTGATTTGGGCGAGGTGAAGCCAATCAACGAGATCGGGGCCGGTTTCCTGCAAGCTACTCGCTCTTGGATCTTCTTCCCCACCGAAGTCTCTTTCGAGATTTCGGACGACAATCAAAATTTTAAACCTTACGGGAAAGTCAAAAATCCACACCCTTTCGACAACGAAACGCAGGTTACTGACGACTTCACCATCAAAAAATCGGCCAACGCCCGTTACATCCGGGTGAAAGCCAAAAACTTCGGCAAGTTGCCTGAGTGGCATTTGGGACACGGTGGGGATTCGTATATCTTTGTGGACGAGGTAATTGTGAAATAATGATTGATTAAAAAAAGAAAAAGGGAGAACGGATGGAGGAAGCCTGTATGACCTTTAGAAAGTATTGTTAACCTTAACTATGAATGAAGCGCCTTTTTATCGCCACCAAAATCACCTTATCACCCGTTTTACTGAAGACGATTGCCGAATTAAAAAACGGTTGCCGGTTTGACCAAATGACGTGGGTGGCGCAGGATGTAACTCATCTGACCTTACGGTTTTTGGGCAAGACATCCGATGAACAAATCCCATACATTCTTGATGCAATGCGAACAGCCGCCGGTAAACACCAGCCAATCCAGTTATCATTAGACAAGTTAGGCATATTTGGAAGCCGATACGCACCTTCGATTATTTGGTTTGGCTTTCAGGAATTTTCCATTTACAAAATATTGTTCACCGATCTGGAAGAGATATTGACGAAAATCGGTTTCGAAGCAAACCACGGAAATTTCGTCCCACACATCACCTTAGCCAGAATCAAACAAGTGGATAATAAAAAGAAATTCTGGAAATTAATAGATGATTATCAAAATATAGAATCCCAGTTCTTGAACATCGACCACATCGCACTGTATCAAAGCAAGTTATCGGGAAATGGGCCGATGTATCGGGAACTCGGAGCATGTCAAGTTGGGGGATCTGTTTAAAATAATAATCGCTACGGAAGTTAGAAATAAATTTTCCCCTTATTTTTGTTCCCAAAAAAAACTTTGAAAAAAATCAGTTTTCTGCTAATAAACTTAATTATTTTCATCTCTTGCAAATCGCCTCAAAACAACGAGGACAAGATGATTTTTCGGTATAATGAGTCAAGTGGCATTCCATCGTTGGATCCGGCGTATGCATCGGGGCAATCCACAATCTGGCCTTGTAACCAACTTTACAACGGGTTGGTCGATATGGACGACTCACTACACCTTGTGCCTTGCATTGCCAAATCGTGGGAAATTTCAGAGAATGGGCAGCTCTATACGTTCATCTTGCGGGATGATGTTTACTTCCATGAAACAGAGCATTTCTCGTTTGCCGAACCTCGTCGGGTGACAGCTTACGATTTTGAATACAGTTTTAATCGAATTCTCGATAAGGAAGTCGCTTCGCCGGGTGCTTGGATTTTCCAAAACGTGGCGCAAGACGAAAACGGAAAACCGGCATTCACAGCCTTGAACGACAGCATCTTCATGATCCGGCTGTCGGATGTATTCCCGCCATTTCTGGGCGTGCTGTCGATGAAATATTGCTCGGTGGTACCGAAAGAGGCGGTCGAGAAGTTCGGGAAGGATTTCCGCAAATACCCCGTGGGAACTGGCCCATTCCAGATACAACTATGGGAGGAAGGCGTGAAACTGGTCCTCCGAAAAAATCCACAATACTTTGAGACAGACGAGAACAGCACTCCCCTGCCCTATTTGGATGCCGTGGCGATCACCTTCATCATAGATAAACAGTCTGTGTTCATGGAGTTCATGAAAGGCTCGCTCGATTTCATATCGGGTGTGGAGGCTTGCTACAAAGACGCACTATTGACAAAGACCGGCACGCTCAATCCGGAACTCGAAGGCGAGGTCGTCCTGCTGACCGTCCCATACCTCAATACCGAATATTTAGGATTTAATTTAAAAGAAGATCTGAAAGACAACCCGTTGCTAATTAAAGAGGTGCGGCAAGCCATCAACTACGGGTTCGACCGGAAGAAGATGCTGCGCCATCTCCGCAACAACATTGGCTATCCAGGCACCAGCGGTTTTATCCCCATGGGGATGACTTCATTCGATCCGGAACGGGTGAAGGGTTATGATTACAATCCCAAGAAAACCAGCGAGTTGCTCGCCAAAGCGGGATTTCCAAATGGCAAGGGGTTGCCGTCCATCTCGCTCTCCGTCTCCGCCACCTACCTTGATCTTTGCCAATATATCCAACACGAACTCAGCACTATCGGTATTTCCATCACCCTCGATGTGCAGCAAGCGGCGCAGCAACGGCAGATGATGCGCAACTACCAACTTCCCTTCTTCCGCGGCTCCTGGATCTGCGATTACCCCGATGCAGAGAACTACCTCTCCCTCTTCTACTCCGGCAATCTCCAACCCCACGGCTCCAACTACACCCACTATGTAAACCCAGCCTTCGACCAACTCTTCCTCCAATCGCAACGCACAATCAATGAGGGCGAACGCTGCAACTACTATACCCAATTGGATTCTATCTTGATGGAAGATTCCCCGGTTGTCGTACTCTACTACGATGAGGTTATCCGTTTCACAAGATCCAATGTGAAACAACTGGGCGTTAATCCAGTAAATATGCTGAATTTGAAGAGGGCAAGGGTGGAATAACTGAATATCAGTTAGCTGTTGGTGATTAGCGAAGGTGAAATAATTAAATAGACCGGATGAGTTGAACTGTGTTGGAAAACCCTAAATCGAGTAGGAGGAAAACGAAGTAGTTTTCTTCCTACTTTCGTTTTCCGACCTCTCACACCACCGTACGTGCCGTTCGGCATACGGCGGTTCTTTACCTACGATGCAATTTACTGT
>JAITVP010000065.1 GCA_031285725.1 Bacteroidales bacterium | reverse complement strand
GGGTGCCTTTCCGAAGAAATCTTCCACCACCTTTTGAATTGCGGGAATACGGGTAGAACCGCCTACGAGGATCACCTCGTCAATGTCGGATGTGGCATATCCAGCATCTTTCAATGCTTTCTTACACGGTTCAATGGTCGCTTGGATTAGCGTGTCGCACAGTTGTTCGAATTGCGCGCGGGTGAGCGTTCTCACCAAGTGTTGCGGGATCCCGTCAATTGGCATAATGTAAGGCAGATTGATCTCTGTGGAGTTGGAACTTGACAGCTCGATTTTCGCTTTTTCCGCCGCCTCTTTCAAACGTTGGAGCGCCATGGGATCCTTACGCAAGTCAACATTGAAGTCTTTTCTGAACTCGTCTGCTAACCAGTCGATGATCTTTTGGTCAAAATCGTCACCACCGAGGTGTGTGTCACCATTAGTGGATTTTACCTCAAACACACCATCGCCCAACTCGAGGATGGAGATATCGAATGTTCCGCCACCCAAGTCGAAAACGGCCACTTTGTTATTGCTGTTCTTTTTGTCCAAACCGTACGCCAAAGCGGCAGCGGTAGGTTCGTTGATGATTCGTTTCACGGTCAATCCTGCGATTTCACCGGCTTCTTTGGTGGCTTGACGTTGCGAATCACTAAAGTAAGCGGGCACGGTGATCACCGCTTCTGTCACTTCGGAACCCAAGTAATCTTCCGCTGTTTTCTTCATTTTTTGAAGGACCATGGCTGATATTTCCTGCGGCGTGTACGTCCGGTCGTCGATTTGGATCAATGGCATGTTGTTGGACGATTTCACCACTTTATATGGCACCCGTTCAACCTCTTTGGGCACTTGGTCGTAAGTTTCCCCCATGAACCGTTTGATGGAATATATCGTTTTTTGCGGGTTTGTGATCGCCTGCCTTTTGGCCGGATCACCCACCTTGCGTTCGTTGTTGTTCACAAAAGCCACGATAGAGGGCGTTGTCCGTCTTCCTTCACTGTTCGGAATCACAACCGGTTCGCTGCCTTCCATCACAGCCACGCATGAATTGGTGGTTCCCAAGTCTATTCCTATTATTTTTCCCATGATTAATATTTTTATATTGTTAATAATTAATTGATATGCTTTTGTCGAATTTTCCAAGCATTACTTAACAATCATCGTGCCAAACACGCTACCCGTCCAAACTTTTTGTTTGCTTTTTACTCTCAAACAATTAAATAACTGTCAAGTTCACAGAAAAGTGAAAAAAATATGACAAAACGACAGGAAATTTAGGAATTGGAAAATGTGGAAAATAAACAAAGTCATCTCTCAATTTTTAAATTATTGGGGCGCACACTTGTCCCACCAGCATAGAATACAAGCCTCTCTTTTCATTATAATACCGTTATGGATCCATGGAATGAACAGCCATCTTCAAATTCGAGAACATAATAATAAAGCCCCTTTACCAATTTGTCATTAACGGTGCCGCCCCATTTGAATTCCGGCGAGGTAGTGTGGAGAATTCGTTTTCCCCACCGGTCGAAGATATAGAGTCCTATTTTCTCAAAGGGCAGTTGTCTGGAAAATTCAAAATAATCATTAATATTATTGTAATCCGAAGGGGTTATGACATTTGGTAAATAGGGCTCATTCGGGCAACAAAACGCCACTTCAAAAGTGTCTTTGGAGACACATGGGAAATCCGAAGCGGTAACATAATAGATGCCAAACTCCGTCACCTCAATGTCAAGAGTTCCCATTCCTGTGCTCCAGATGACTTCGGGCGCATCGGTCTCGGCAGAGAGGGTCATTTTGTATTCTTCGCAAAAGTTATCCGTATTGCTCGAGATGGTTATGTCCGGTGGTGACACGAAAGTGATCTCCACGGAGGCCGAGTCCGAACATCCGATCTCATTTGTCACTGTCAAGGAATAGACTCCGCTTTCCGCCACGACCAATTGGGGGGTGGTATCGCCCGTGTTCCATTTGTAGGAATAGTATTCGTCCATGGGAATCAAAATAATAAACGTGGTGTCGGCGGTGCACAAAATCTGATTCTCGCCTAAATCAACCGTTACTTCGGGATAAAAAACAATGTCTAATTGCGTGATACTGTCGCAACCATGAATGGTTTTCAATGTGTCAATGTATGTACCCGATTCGATGATAATGGATTTGCCGTTGAAAACATAACTGGAATTGGCACATTGCTCGACCACGGTGTACGAAAATACGGGAGGCTCCATCGTAATGGTCACCGAATCGATATCGGGATATATTGGTGAGAAAAAAATGTCGTCGATTCCAAAATCATTTCCGGATTTGTTATCACTGAATTGAGCCACAATGGTGATCGTTGCCGTGGTATTGCTGCCGCTATTCCAAATCGTGTAGAATTGGTCCCACGTCAATGCGCCGGACAATTGGAACGGTGCATCCACCAACACGCCGTTAATGCTGAATTGCAACAGAGCCGGGTTTTCCGCGATCATTGAAATACACCAGGCGTAGAAAACATAATCGGTGTAGGGAGTCACGTTTGGCAAAACTTGCGACCAGACGATGATGTTTGAGGTCATTGCTCCATTGACAATCAAGAATTGACCAGCGGATGTTCCCACGGTATGGTCATAATGGGAACCAAAATTCTCATGGACAGCATTTCCACTGGCCGCAATAGTATAAGTGCCTTCGTTCCAAAGTGTTCGCCTCCCGCTGGGTGCTCTATAATTATATTGGGATATGAAACCGGTGTTTCCGGCGGAGAAGTCCCCATTGGTAACCAAATTCGTGCTATCCGGTCGGAAAGCATACAATGTGTACGTTGTAGTCGTGTCTGGCCAAACCCACGGCGAGGGTCTCGTGCTATCCGACAAATTGTAGGCTGGTCTCCAGCGGTAGTAATAATAAAGATCCTCATCTAATATGGTCTCTAAATGAACAGGATTTCCTGGACAAATAACCGTGTCCGGTATTACTGCTATCTGGGAAAATGAAGATAGAGAAACAGACAAAAAAGCAAGGAGTAATAAAACCTTTTTCATCTTAATTTTATTTGTTTTCGTTAATTAATCCCCTCAATTCGTTTACATGGCACAATAATACAAAAAATCACTATGCCAACTAATTATAGTTCGAAAATGTAGACGTGTTTTGTGGCAATTTGTTCCCTTCGAATCAGACTGCCACTGTATTTCCTCTTGCTTCTATCTGTTTTTTGCGGTCTAAAAGTCAGGAAAATGACTCTTTCTTCGCTCTCCAAAAAGATTGGCTTTTTCTCTTAGTTTCTTTTCTCTTTCAATTGTTTTTGTATTTTTGCCGCATAAGAGTAAAATTGAAAAATAAAAAAAAATAATACAATGAAAAAAATACTGATCATCGGGGCCAGCGGCCAAATTGGCTCCGAGTTGACTCCTTTTTTGCGGAATATCTATGGCTCGAACCATGTGGTGGCGGCAGATTGTTTTTTCCCTTTGAAGGGTGAGTTGGCGGAGGGTGGTCCTTCGTGCAAAATAGATGCCACGAACGCACAGGAGATTGCGGATGCGGTGAAGAAATATGACATTGACGCGGTCTTCAATTTGGCGGCAATCCTTTCCGCAAAAGCAGAGGAGAGCCCCATGTTGGGTTGGAACATCGGCGTGGGGGCGTTGCTCAACTGTCTGGAAGTGGCTCGCGAGTTTAACACGGCATTGTTCACCCCCAGTTCCATTGGCGCATTCGGACCTGAAACGCCCCGGATGAACACCCCGCAGGACACCATCCAACGCCCGAAAACCATTTACGGCGTAACGAAAGTGACAGGCGAACTGATTAGCGATTACTATTTCCAGCGGTTTGGTGTAGATACGAGATCCGTCCGATATCCTGGAATTATCTCCAACGTGACACTGCCCGGCGGCGGCACCACAGACTATGCGGTGGAAATCTACTACGCAGCGGTGAAGGGAGAGAAATTCTATTGCCCCTTGCAAGCCGGCACTCTCATGGACATGATGTACATGCCCGATGCGCTGGATGCAGTAGTGCAGCTCATGGAAGCTGATCCGTCCAAACTGAAACACCGCAACTCTTTCAATATCGCATCGATGAGCTTTGATCCAGAGATGATCTACACAGCCATCAGAAAACGGATTCCCGATTTTGTGATGGAATATAAACAAGACGAGGTCCGTCAAAGGATCGCCGACTCTTGGCCCGATTCCATGGATGACACCTGCGCCCGCGAAGAGTGGGGTTGGAATCCCAACTATAACTTGGAAACCATGACAGACGATATGATCAAGGTGTTGCGGGAGAAGTTGAAGTGATCATTATTGTTGGCTTGTTTAGACGTTAAATAATAACTTTCTCGACGTCAAGCAATTCAATGTCTAATCAATAAAACAAACTTAACTATTATGTATAATAAATTTCAAGCCCATTTACAAAAAGAACTAACCGAGATTGAAAATGCCGGTTTGTATAAGAATGAACGGATCATCGTTTCGCCGCAAGGCGGGGAGATCACGTTGGCGAACGGAAAGAAAGTGTTGAACTTCTGTGCGAACAACTACTTGGGATTGGCGAATAAGCCCCAATTGATTGCGGCGGCAAAAGAGGCGTTGGACACGCATGGCTACGGCATGGCGTCCGTGCGCTTCATCT